>JBFZAX010000123.1:0-5212 GCA_041308805.1 Candidatus Omnitrophota bacterium
CTTAACTGGAGGGATCCTGTCGTTTTTCACGAGAGGCTGGCCCGGTACGCGCCGAAGAGCGCCCGCGTCTTTAACAATCTGGGCAATTATTATCAGCAGCAAGGGCGGTTGACGCAGGCGATCGAGGCTTACCAGAAAGCGATCGCGCTCAGGCCCGACCAGCCCGATGCTTACGTGAATCTCGGCGCCGCTTATCAGGCTCAGGGAAAGACCGAAGAGGCGATCGGGATGTATAAAAAAGCCCTCTCCTTGGACGGGGATCACGCGAACGCGCACCTGAATCTGTCTATCGCTTATTGCCGTCTCCGGCAGTACGACGGCGCGATCCTTCATTACGATCAAGCCAGGAGACTGGGGATCTTCAAGGAGGACCTGGCCGGGATCCTGGAGCCGCACAGGAAAAAATAAGACGCTGAAGCCGGCGGAGAGATCTGTTGCGCCCTTATTTTTTATGTCTGAAAAAAAGGGGGGGGTTATGAGCGACGTTTATCTGGCGCGATGCGCGCAGCGGGATCCGCAGGGGCGGCAAAAAGCCCTAGAGAGGCTTTTGGCGCAGGCGGCTCCTTTGATGGTTCACAAAAAAGACGAGATCGTGCCCGTCAAGGTGACGATCGGCGACGCGACATGCGTCTGCCATATGGCGCCGCGGCTTGTCAAGGCCGTGGTCGATGCGGTCAAGGAGAAGGGCGCCAAGCCTTTTCTTTTCGATACGAGCGTCATCTATCAGGGGCAGCGGCAGAACGCGGTCGACCATTTGAATCTAGCGGAGAAAAAAGGGTTCAGCGCGCGCGACATCGGGGCGCCCTTCATCGTGGCCGACGGGGTCCTGGGCCAGGACGGCCGGGAGCATCGGCTTCGTAAGCCGCACATCGCAACCGCCAAGATCCCTTCGTTCGTCGGTTATCTCGACAGCCTTCTCGTCGTTTCGCACGCTACCGGGCATATCTTTTCTGGGTATGCGGGCGCTGTCAAGAACGTCGCCATGGGGATGAGCTGCCGGCCGACGAAACAGGTCCAGCATTCATCGGTCACGCCGTCGATCGACAAGGAGAAGTGCACGGCGTGCGGCTGCTGTTTGCGCATCTGTCCGGCTGCGGCCATCGCTTTCGGGGCCAGCGGCAAGGCGACGGTCGACCCGAAGGCCTGCATCGGCTGCGGCGAGTGCCTGTGCGCCTGCAAGTTCGACGCCGTCATCGTCAACTGGGAGGAAGATATGGATGTCTTCCACGAGCGGATGGTCGATGTGGCCCAGTTCGTCCTGGCGCAGTTCAAGAATAAATTTTTCATCACCCTGGCGTTCGACATCACGCAGGAGTGCGACTGCATCTCCGCGCCCAAAGACCCGATGGTGAGCCGCGATATCGGCGTCCTCGCGTCGGCCGACATCGTGAGCCTCGACCAGGCCACGGCGGACCTGCTGACCGACGAGCTGGGTTTTTTCAAGTCCCATCCCGGATACAAACATATGCTCGAATACGCCGACAAGTCGGGCCTGGGGTCGGCGGAGTATCGGTTGGTCGAGATCGGCTGAGATGGCGGGACGATGGAATCCAACGTCCCAAGGTCTCAAGTCAGTCGATAGTCCATAGTCGATGGTCTATGGTCAAAACCAAAGGATCGAAGTCAGAGGTCAGATGTCCGACGTCGGATCTCTGACTTTTGACTTCGGTTGCGGCCATAGACAATCGACCATTGACCATCGACTATAGACTAATTCGCGACCATGAGCAGACCGTTGCAGCAGCCGGTCCCCCGGATAGTTTCCCCCGCCTTTTATTTCCTTAGGAATCTTGCGATTTCTTGCGCAGCCCGGCCGTAGGCGCCAGGGATGCCCAGCGTATTTTTGAGCGCGAAGAGCTCGGCCTGGGTGGTTTCCCGTTTTTTGTCATCCCGCAGGAGCGCGAGAGCTGTCTCGGAGATCCTCGAGGGGGTGGCGTTGAATTGCAGGAGTTCCGGCACGATCTTTTTTCCGGCGATGACGTTCACCAGCCCGATGCAGGGGATCCGGATGACCAGCCGGGCTGTCAGCCATGTCAGGAAGGAGACTTTGTAGACGATGACCATGGGTTTATTAAGGATGGCGGTCTCGAGGGTCGCCGTGCCCGAGGCGACCAGGGCCAGGTCGCTCGCCGCCACCCCGTTATAAGTATCATCGTCGAGCATCTTGTAGGGGTAGTCGATCGTCTCCCGGTCGATGAGGGTTTTGAAGAGCTCGCGCGGGAGGGTCCGCGACCGGCAGATGAGGAATTGGGTGTTCGGGAGCTTGCGATGGATCTGCTGGGCGGCGCGCAGCAGGACGGGCAGGAGGGTCCGGGCTTCCCGGTCGCGCGACCCGGGCAGCAACGCGACGGTCTTGAGGTTGTTCTTGAAGCCGATGCCGGCGAAGAGCTGCTCGCGTCCGACGCTGGGCTTCACGACGTCCAGCAGCGGGTGCCCGACGAACCGCACATCAAAGCGGCTGTCCGCGTAGAGTGCCTCCTCGAACTTAAAAAGGACGAGCAGGAGGGCGACATCTCTCTTGATGGTGGCGATCCGGCCGCGTCCCCAGGCCCATACCTGGGGGCTGATGAAATAGATGACCGGCACGCCCATTTTTTTGAGCCGGTGGGCGAGCCGCAGGTTGAAGCCCGGGTAATCGACGAGAATGGCCGCGTCGGGCCGGTCGGCCTGAGCCTGCGCCACGACGGCGCGGAAGATCTTCCGGAACTGGCCGTAATGTTTGAGGACTTCTATGAATCCGACGACGGCCAATCGGGTGATGTCTTGCTCCAGCTGCACGCCGGCCGCGCGCATCTTTTCTCCCCCCAGCCCGAAGAACGAGGCGCCCGGGAGGGTCTTTTTGATCTCATCGACGAGATGGGCTGCGTGGGCGTCTCCGGAGGCCTCGCCGGCTACAACAAGGATCTTTTTTTCCATATGGTGTCACGGATTTTGGTGGCCAGTTTCAGGGCCTGGTAGGCTTCGAGGCCGGAGACGAGGGGGCGGCGGCCGTGGCGGACGCAGTCGACGAAGTGTTCGATCTCTTTCTTGATAGGTTCTTCTTTTTCGATCGGGATCGGCGTCTTGGAGATGGAGGTCTTCTCTTTTTTGAAGCAAAAGGCTTCCTGCGCCTGGTAGTCGAGGGAGATGTAGGTGTCTTTGAAGAAGAGGCGGATCTTGCGCAGGGGCTCTTCCGAAATGCGGGAAGCGGTCAGGTTGGCGATGCAGCCGTTGCGGAAGGTCAGCCGCACGTTGGCGATGTCTTCGAAGGGGGTCAGGACGCTGACCCCGATCGCGTCGATCCGCTTGATGGCCGAACCCACCAGCCCCAGCACGATGTCGATGTCGTGGATCATCAGATCGAAGACCACGCCGATATCAAGCGATCTGTTCGGGAAAGGGCTGAGCCGGTGGCATTCGATGAAACGGGGGTTGACCGTCATCTTGTGGACCGCCGCGAAGGCCGAATTGAATCTTTCGACATGGCCGACTTGAAGGGTGAGGCCGCGGCGATGGGCCAGCCGGATGAGATGGCGCGCCTGGGAGAGGTGCTGGGTGATGGGTTTTTCGATCAGGACGTGTTTGCCCTCCAGGAGGGCCTCCCGGGCGATCTTAAAGTGCGTGCCGGTGGGCGTCGCGATGCTGACCGCATCCACGAGGGGCCAAAGGCCGCCGAGGTCGGTGAAGGCCCGGGTGTTGTATTGATGGGCGACGTGTTGGGCGCGCGGGGCGTCTATATCACAGACTCCCGACAATTCGACGTGGGGGATCTCGTGATAGACGCGGGCATGGATCGTTCCCAGCCGTCCGGTGCCGATCACTCCGATCTTGAGCTCATGCGCCATAGGGAATACCTTGGACTGAGTTCTGCGGTCTCCCGCGAAGGCGGAAGGCCGTACTTTGTCAGGCGCCGGGCAGGCCTGTTTTTTGGTCAGCCCGGAAGGCCAGCGAGGGAGAAACCCGACGCCGACAGCGCTGGCAAATCATAACAAATATCTTGAGGCGTGTCAATAAGTATGGTAGGATAACCCTTCTTAACAACTTCAGTCCAAAGGAGTTTTGTGTCTAAGAAGCGGATTTTTCTTGAGGATTACCGCAGGCTTTTCGATTTTACCCGCCCGCATCTGCGGATCTTGGTCTGGGCGTCGGTCTGCATGTTCTTTTCCACCATTTTTGACGGGGTGACGATCGGGATGATCGCCCCCATGTCGGACAAGATCCTGAGCAACGGCCAGATCGTGCTGCCGACCAAACTTCCCGCTTTTGCCGAAAATTTCGTCGCTTACCTCAACGCGATGCCGCGCATGCAATTGCTTTATGGGATGGCGGCGTTTATCATCGTCCTTTTCGCCCTGAAGGGGATCTTCGGATATCTCCAGGTCATTTTGATGTCGGCGATGGGGCAGCGGGTGTTGCGCGATATCCGCCTGCGCCTCTATACCAAGTTCCAGGAGCTCGACCTGGAATATTTTACGCAGAAACGCAGCGGCGAGCTGATCTCCCGGATCACCCATGATATCGACATCGTCCAGAACGCCGTCTCTTACGGTTTTACGGACCTTGTCTATCAGTCCCTCCAGATCGCCCTGTTCTCTTTGATCATTATCGTCGTTTACTGGAAGCTGGCTTTCGTGGCCTTGCTGATGGTTCCTTTCATTTCGGTGCCCATCGTCATGGTCGGCAAGAAACTGCGCAAGATCAGCCGTTCGACCCAGGAAAAGATGGCGGACATCAGTTCGCTTTTGGTAGAGACGATATCCGGGGTGCGCATCGTGCGCGCCTTCGGGGTCGAGGCCCATGAGGTTGCGAAGTTTCGCAAGCAGAGCGAGGATTATTACAAATTGAAGATGAAGACGATCCAAAGGACCCAGATGCTGGGGCCGATGACGGAATTCATCGGGGTCATCGGCGGGGTCTTTATCCTGATCTTCGTCGGACGTCAGGTCGTTCTGGGAAAACTGTCGTTCGGCGTCTTCGGGCTTTTCATGGGCTCCGTGATGATGATGATCCGGCCTTTCAAGAAGCTCAGCTCCGTCAATTCGATCATGCAGAACTCCTTCGCCGCCTCCGTCCGCATTTACGATGTCCTGGATATCGAGCCGAAGATCGGCGATGACCCTTCGGCCTGGGAATGTGCCGGGGTCAAGGAGGGGGTCGAATACCGGGATGTTTGGTTCCGCTATGAGGAGGCGGAAGTCTTAAAGGGGATCAATCTGAGAAGTCGTAAGGGGGA
>JBFZAX010000124.1:0-2530 GCA_041308805.1 Candidatus Omnitrophota bacterium
CGGCGCGTTTTCCGTCCTGACGGATGATTTTTCATTTTCGTATTTTTGGCAGCGGACCACCGAGGTCGCGGGCGCGATCTACACCGCGTCGTTCGAACAATTATTCGCGGTCGAAGGAAGGGTTTGAGTTTCTTAACGCGAATTGGTCGATAGTCAATGGTCGATGGTCGATTGTCTATGGAAAAAGGCCGAAGCCGAACGATGAGGCTTTTCGGCTTTGACCATAGACCATAGACTATCGACTATAGACTTTATATAGAGTGCTATGGAGAGTTGCCAGAGCGGTTGAATGGGGCGGTCTCGAAAACCGTTGTGGCCGTAAGGCTACCGAAGGTTCGAATCCTTCACTCTCCGTTCTTCTTCGCTCAAACACTTGCGTGTTTGAGCTTCGAAGCAACGGCGGTCTTTTTCGCTTGAACGCTTTCTTGTTTGAGCGAAGAAGAACGCCGCTGCGAAGCGCCACCGTGATTCTTCAATCCGGAGGCGCGAAGCAGGGTGCTTGAGTCATGTATGTCGTTTACATCCTTAGGAGCATAAGTCACCCCGAGCGCCTTTATATTGGACTAACGACCGATTTTGAAAAGCGCTTAAAATCTCACAACACCAGTGGCACGATCTATAGCAGGCGCTATGGTCCTTGGGAGTTGGAAGCGAGTATTAACATCAAAGATAAGGAAGCGGCAGAAAACCTTGAGAGATACTTAAAGAGTGGCTCTGGTTTTGCTTTTTTGAAAAAGCGACTTCTACCGCAGTGTGCGGAGAGGTTCGGCGGTCAGCCCACGTCAGTTCAAAGAAAAGTTGTCTAACCAAAGGTATCTTGCGCTCGGATTTCTCTTCTGGTTTTGATGATCATCCCCAAACTTTTTACCCCATTTAACTCCATGATTTCGCTCTCCAGACGTATCTGGTCGCATGATTTTTTGTCGGTTTTTCTTTTTCTCTCATTCTTCGCCCTGGCGCAACCCCTGATCGCCGCCGAAGACTCCCTCTCGGGCGTCTACGGTGGAAAATTCCAGTCAGAGTCCGGACTTTGGCAGGTGGTCCGCCTGGTCCTTAACGATGATCAGTCGGCCGGGATGACCACGAAATTTCTCACGGGGGAGTCTTCTTTTCTAGAAGTCGGTACCTGGGAGGCGATAGAGGACGGAAAGATCGAGGTCAAGCTGACGGAGCGGGTCCATGAAAGGGAGTATGAGGCTCCTTTGATCATTTTGATCATGCCCCAAGAGGGCATGATGGAGGCGGTCGAGTATGGCTTTGACAGGTTGCCGTCGGCGAAGTTCTGGCTGACGAGAGAGCCGGACATCCTGACGACTTCCTGGGTTTTGGTCGAGATCGAGTACGCGGGCGGCGCTGTCAGGAGGCCTTCGGACCCGGAGGAATATGCGTTGCGTTTTCTGGATGAAGGCAAGGTCGAGGTCCGATCCGACTGCAGGAGGGGGATCGGTGTCTTTTCGCTGATCGGTTACAATCTCTCTTTCCACGTCGTGGAATATACATCCGCCGCCGACTGCGGCTCGGATTCCCTGGAGGCTGATTTTACCAAAGCGCTGGAGCTCGCGACGTCCTGCCGTTTGGAGGATGGCTATCTTCTTGTCGATCTGACCGGCGATTTCGGCGTCATGAGACTGGCGCCCGCCGGCTCGGCCCTTGCCCGGTCGCGCGCCGAAGGGGATATTCTATGAAGGATAGCGAGAAACTGCCGGCGCTCGGCAAGATCCATCCGGCCTTTTTTAAGCGGGTCATCTATCCCCGGCTGGGCCGCAGGGATCCCCGGGTGATCGTCAAACCTCAGTCGGGAGTCGATTTCGGGGTCGTGGACCTGGGGGATCAGGTGATGGTCCTTTCCACGGACCCTTTCTACATCGCCAGGGAGCTGGGCATCAAGAAGGCCGCCTGGTTCGCGGTGCATATCATCGCCAGCGATATCGCGGTCAGCGGCATCCGGCCCCGTTATCTGTCCATCGATCTGAATCTGCCTCTTGAGATGACCGAGCAGGAGATCGAACGGATGTGGGCGGTCGTCCATCAGGAGTGCCGCCGGATGGGGGTGGCGGTCGTGACGGGGCACACCGCGCGATACGCCGGATGTCACTATCCGATGGTCGGCGGCGCGACGATGATCGGCGTGGGCAAGAAAGAGAAGCTGATCATTCCCCGATGCCGCGTCGGAGACGCAATCATCGTCTCCAAAGGGCCGGCGATCGAGACGACAGGGCTGCTCGCCGCGTATTTCCCCCAGTTTTTGAGACAGAGATACGGCGCTTCTTTCGTGTCCAAGGCCCAGGATGTCTATTATCAGATGTCGACGGTCCGGGACGCCCTGGTCGCCGCTTCGGTGGGCGGGGTGACGGCGATGCATGACGCGACGGAGGGCGGGGTTTTAGGCGGCCTCTTTGAGATGGCCAGCCATAGCGGCGTGGGGATGCGCATCCGTCTGGATGATATGGTCGTGCAGGAAGCGGTGACTAAGACTTGCGCCTGTTTTGACATCGATCCGTATATCGCCATCAGCGAAGGGACGCTGTTG
>JBFZAX010000125.1:0-4117 GCA_041308805.1 Candidatus Omnitrophota bacterium
GGGTAAATAGACCTTTATCCCCGCCTCCGCTTTCAACTGCTTGAGCCAATCATTGTACCCATCGTAGCGCTTTTTCATCTTGACCTGCTCGAAATACGACGCGCGCACCGGCTCGAACTTGTCTTTCTCGGCGACCCGTTTCTCGAGCGTCCGGAAGACGCCGTATCCGCGGTAAATAGGCGTGGGCGCGTACACGGAGTTCACCGGCAGCTCCAGCATGGCATAGACATCCTCCCGCGGGATCTTCCAAAGGTCCATCAAACATTCCAGCGAAACGAAACCCGGCCGGACGGCGAACTTAGGGTTCTTCTTCGCCTCTTTTTCCCACAGCTTGGGATTTTTCATCTTCAGGTAGAACCCCCGGGCCGCGGCCTCATCGTCGAACTGGACGAGCTCAACGCCCAGCGTATTGTATTCGTTCAGGTATTCCTGATAAGCCTCCTCTTCGGATACGGGCGGCTCCATGCTCTCCATGACCTGCTGGCGGAGCTTCTTGAGCTGGATGAGATGTTTGAGCTGGTTCTCGAACGCTTCGACCGGCTCTTTGACCCTTTCCCGGATCCAAGCCTCATAGGCCGATCGGTCGGACTTCCGGTCGAAGGTCACTTTTTCGCTTTTGAGGACCGCGTCGAGCTCCTTGTCGAGCTCTTCCGCCGGCACCATGACCCCCCGCTTATACGCCTCAAAGGACAAGAGCAGGTCCTCCCAGACCCGGTCCTCGAGCTCCTGCGGGGTCTTCGGTTCTCCTCCCCACTGCGAACCGAAGACAAGGATCGCCGCCTTGGCGAAACGATAGTTGCCGATCGGGACGGGCTGCCCAAAGAACTCGCCCGCGATATCCTGCTCTTCTATTTTAATGATGTCCTCTTGGGCCGCAGCCCAGGCCGCAGCCCAGGTCCCTGCCATCCCGCTTTCCCCAATAATAAGGAAAGCCGCCGCAAGACCCCCAAGGACCCAAGCGCTTCTTCTCATTCTTGATCCCTCTATTTCTTCAACAGCTTGACGATCACGCGCAATGTATAACCTTCGCTGAGCAGCCGCAAGATCGTGCCCATCCGCTCCAGCGACTTCTCGCGCTCATACATGCGCACCCGCTTGTGCTTGCCGACCACTTCCAAGAGCCCCATATCCGTATAGTTGTTGACGGCGGCATACGACAGGCGCGCCGCCTGCGCGATCTCTCGGGCGGAAACCCAGCTCTTAGGCGTCCCGGTCTTGGCCATATCCTTCACCCGACGATCTTCTTGCGGATCAGCCGCAAGGGATAGCCATCATCCTTCATCCGGGAGATGATCCCCAGCTTCGTCTTGACTTCCTGAGGCTCGTAAAAGCGCTTGTTCCCCCGTTTGACCACCACGTCAAAAAAACCGAGGTTCGTATAATGGTTGAGGGTCGGATACGACACCCCGAACCGGCTCGAGACCTCTTTGGCGGACAAAAGATGGCGAGAATCACCGTTGAACAGCATCACACGCTCTCCGTCGGACCTTTCGTTGATGATGCGGATGCATGATTAATTGCACCCGCTGAAAATACCCTACTTAAAGTAATTACTTTAAGTGTTACAAGAGATATTATTGCGGCAAGTGCAGGGCTTGTCAAGGATTTTTTTCGGCGGGGAAGGCTTCGAAGTCTTCTGAAAAATGAAGGAAATCATCGGCCGGTCTTACGGCGCGAAAAGCGGCCAATGCGCCCAAGGTTACTTGGATGCGGCGGGTTCCGCGGCTTCCTCCTGCCCCGGGGCCTCGCCCCGGGCCTCAAGCTGCTTGACGCGTTCATCAAGCTCATCGATCCGGTCCTCCAGCCGCTGGGTCTCCTGCCGGAGCCTCTGGTCCAGCTCGCTGAACTTGATGGCGACGTACGCGTCGATATCCACGGGCCGGTAGATCCCGCCGACCTGGACGATGGGGCGGTCCTCTTCGACCTCGAAATTCAACCCTTCCACGGTCTTGACCACCCTTTTCGTGTTATAGGCCTTGCTTTCGGCAGCCTCATCTTTATACTGGACCACCGCCTCGGCAGGACTGCTGCGGGCGGACAGAGATGCCAATAGAAACAAAGATAGGACTGCTAAGACCGGTCTGCTTTTCATCGTCAGCCTCCCCTCTTCTTCTCTCTCAACAGCCTGGCGGCGTCCCGGCAGGCGCGCAGGTACATCCCCGCCTTGCCACGCAGACAAAGGCGCAAAAAACGGGCGATCTCATAGGCGCCCAACGGTAAGCTCCATATGATCACACGCCCCCAAGAGTCATTTTTAGCCATCATCAAAAACCTGTTGCGGATGGAATAATAATCCTTTTCGACCTGAGGAACCCCTGCCCCGCCCCCTTTATGGAAACAGACGCACGAAGGCATCCAGGCGGCGTCCCAACGCCGCTGCCGGGCCCGCCAGGAAAGGTCGACATCCTCGACCATAAAGAAAAAGCTCTCATCAAAATACCCTCCCCGGGAGGCGACGTCGTCGAGCATCGCCCGGCGGTAGAACGCCGCCGCGCTGCACGGCCCCCAGAGGCGCCCGGGCCGCAGGCGAAAAGACCCCAGCGGGCGGCCCCGGCCTTCGTCATAAAAGCGCCGCAAGGCCGTCACGCGGTGCCCGACCGCGTAGATCGTCTGGCCGTCCGGAAAAAGGATGGTAGGCGCCGCCATACCCACCCTTTTGTCTGCCAGGACCTTCGCCTCCCGGCTAAAAGCCACGAGAAAACCGGAGGATAGCCAGGCGTCAGGATCGAGCGCCAGGATCCACTCCCCTCTGGCTTTCCGGATCGCCTGATTGCGCGCCTGGGCGGCGCCGACGTTGGAGCGGTTGAAGATCCCCCGCACGGATGACCCGTAGGACCTCAAAATATCGGCTGTCGCGTCCTGGGACCCGTTATCGACCACCCAAACTTCTGATTCAACCCCGGACTGGATCAGAGCGGAATCCAGACACCGGCGCACCGTCTGCGCGCTGTTGCAGGTGACGACCACTATCGAGACTTTCACAGTCCTCCTTGCGCTATCGCGGCGATATCTGCGAGGCGACCCGGCGGCCTTCCTCCATCACGTCTTCCATGGAAGCATACCGCCATCCTCCATACCGTCCGATCGAATGGATCCCGCGGCGTTTCAAGAATGAAAAGATAGTTTTCAGCGCCGGCCCGCGGCAACGGTCATAAATGCAATAGGCATACGGGATCTCCTGCGCCTGCGCGACCGCTATATCTTTGCGGCGCAGGGACCACCCCAGACGGCGAAGGTCCTTGAGGGACCGCGCGATATCACTGTTCCTCGCAGAGCGCTGCGGCAGATGGGAGATCTCGCAGGAAACCGAAAAGCATTCCCGGGGAACCCCCGAGGGAAAAAAATTCCCCGGGAAGACCAGGCGGTAGAAGACCATTTCTCTCTGCGGAAAGGAGACCCAATGAGTGTCGATCGCTGGGCGGTACCGTAAACCGATGTTGATATTCGTCACGCTCAGATGCTTGAGGCTTTTGAACGCGGCCCGCACCTGAGCCGGCACGCGCGTCAAACGCGCTCCCAGTTCCGGCAAGGGCAATGTGGAAACGAGGGTCCCGAAAGACTCACGGGACCCGTCGCCAAAGACCACTTCCCGGCGATCCGGGTCGACCCGCACCGCTTCGCGGCCTGTCCGGACCCGAGGCAGGCGCCGGGCGAGCGCGTCACACACCGACTGGATCCCGCCCCGTCTCGGATACCAAAAGACCGCGTTATAGCCGATATCGCCGTCCTTTCCCGTAGCTGCCTGACGACGGACCGTCCGCAGCGAAGGGACAGGGACCCACGCGCGAGCCCACTCGCTCGTCATCTCTTCAAGGGGATATTGCCAGAACTTCTTATTATAGGGAAAGAGAAAATGGCCGCAGATGCCGCGGCCGAAGGCGCGCAGGAACCAGGAGCTCAACGACCCTTGGGATGAGGACCGATGGGGACGGCGGCAGGCTTTTTCGAAATCGCGCCAGCAGGCCGAAGCCGCGGCCGGGGGAAGACGGAAGAAATACGATTGGAAGGGATAGGGGATCGGGCCTTCAGGAAACCAAATGGCGCTGTCACGGCGCCATTTTACCAGGTTTCCGTCGAGCAGCTAGGCCGCCCGGGAGAACTAGCCGGGATCTTTAAA
>JBFZAX010000126.1:0-7205 GCA_041308805.1 Candidatus Omnitrophota bacterium
CGTTCCGGGCACAACCCCGAGACCGCGCACACCGGGCGACTCTTCGCTCTTATCCAACAAAAGCTGCATCCCGAGACAGATGCCCAGCAACGGCTTGCCGGCAACGACGTGATCGAGGATCGGCGCTGTCAGGCCGCGGCCTTTGAGCTCCTTCATGGCGTCGCCGAACGCGCCCACGCCCGGCAGGACCAACCGGTCATACGCGGCCAGCCTCGCTCCTGAGCCGACGACGTCCATCTTGATCCCCACCGCCGCGAACGAATTACGCACGCTGTAGAGATTTCCCGTCCCATAGTCGATGATAGCGGATCTCTGCATCTTCATGGTGGAGCCCCACGGGCTTCCGCCCGTGGCTCCCGGTTTTTCGGGATTCCTCCCGTGGGGCGGAATCCCGCCCGAACGCCATTCATCCACGGCTTAACAGCCGTGGCGTTCTGGGTGCGGGGTGACCCGTTGTTATAACTTCCCCTTCGTGGAAGGTATGGCCCGCGAACGCGGTTCTCTTTCAACCGCCCGCATCAGCGCCTTGGCCGTTGCTTTGAAGACCGCCTCCAGCACATGATGAAGGTCGCGCCCCTCTAAAACATCGATATGCATCGAAGCACCCAGCTTGGTCGCAAACGCCCTCATAAAATGTTCCGCGTCGCTAAGGCTGTACCCTTGAGCCCGCTCGGTCTTTGTCTTCGGCGCCTGGAATTTCAAAAAAGGCCGGCCCGAAATATCAACCACCGCCCGCGCCAGCGCTTCATCCATGGGGATCGTCGCTTCGCCGAACCGTTTGATGCCGGCGCGCGTCCCCAGGGCCCTGGAAAAAGCGTCCCCCAGGGTCAGCGCCACATCTTCGTTCGTGTGATGGATATCGACATCCAGGTCCCCCCGGGCGGCGATCGTCATATCAAACAAGCCGTGACGGGCAAAAAGAACAAGCATATGATCGAGGAAGGCGATCCCCGTCTTGATCGAACCGGCTCCCTTGCCGTACGGATCGACCGCCACTCGGATATCGGTCTCGCGGGTTTTTCTCTTCACGCAGGTCTTCTTGGCCATCCGCTCCCCCTCGTCTTTTCGGCTTTTATAAACCTCACTCAAATCTCTTTTTCACGGATTCCCAGTGCTTGCTCAAGCCCTCGATCTGGCACAATTTCTCGATATGCCCTTTCGACTCTTCGAGCATCTTCTTCGAATACGCGATGATATGGGTGCTGCGAAGAAAATCGTGCGTCGACAGGCCCGAGAAAAACCGCGCCGTGCCGCCCGTCGGCAGGACATGGCTGGGCCCCGCGAAATAATCGCCGATCGCCACCGGGCTGTAAGGGCCGAGGAAGAGCGCGCCCGCGTTCTTGACCTTCTTGACGAGCTTGCGCGGATCATTGGTCAGGATCTCCAGGTGCTCCGGCGCGATCATATTGCTCACCTCGACCGCCTCTTGCAGGTTCTTGACGAGGATGATATAGCCGTCATGGGGATCCGGCAGCGCCTGCTTCACCTGTTTAGCCAGCGCTTTGCAAGGCGTGACCAGGATCGCTAGCCCGCCGTGATGTTCCGCCTGGGCCGCCAGGTCGCCCAGGACATATTCAGGATTGCTGTGCCGGTTCGCGATCACGACCAGCTCGGTCGGACCGGCGAGCATATCGATATCCACATAGCCGAAGACCTGGCGCTTGGCCTCGGTCACGTACTGGTTACCCGGGCCGACGATCTTATCGACGCGCGGCACCGTCTTGGTCCCGAAAGCCAGCGCGGCGATCGCCTGGGCGCCCCCGACCCTGTAAATCTCATGCACTTTCAGAAGATCCGCAACGACAAGAATATAGGGATTGACGCGGCCCTCGGCATCCGGCGGCGTCGCCAGGACGATGTCCTGGACGCCGGCGATCCGCGCCGGCAGGACGCTCATATAGACGCAAGAGACGAGCGGCGCGGTCCCCGCCGGGACATAGACGCCCACGCGGCCTAAAGGATCGATCTTCTCGCCTAAAAAGACGCCCTCGGCCTGGATCTTCTTCCAGGATTTGAGCTGCTGCTTCGCGTAAAAACGCGAGACGTTGCCGATGATCTTCTTGAGCGTCGTGATGAATTCCGGGCCGATGTCCTGATACGCGGCGCTCTTCTCCGCTTCCGTGACCCGCAGCTGCCTCGGGTTGAGCCGCACGCCGTCGAAACGACGCGTGTATTTCAACAGCGCGGCATCGCCGTTGGCGCGCACGTCATGAAGGATCTGCTCCACCCGCGCCTTGACCCTCTTCTTCTGAAGGTCATTGAAACGCTGCGCCAACCTCTGGACTTCCGAAGAATTCGGTTTGACGATCTTCACGCCCCGCCGCCTTTCTCCAAAACCTCCCGCAACGCCGCTTCAAAAGCCCGGACGACCAGGTCGACCTTCTGCACGTCCTTGATACCGCCCTGAGCGAAATCTGGACGGCCTCCGCCGGAACCTCCGGCCGCCGCCAGGGCCGCCTTGAGCAGGTTTCCGGCCGAAACCCCCTGCTGCACCAAATCCTTTGTCGCTGCGCACACAAAAGCGGCGCTCTCCTGCCGCGCCACCAAAAGAAAAACGCCCGACTGAAAAACCTTTTCTTTCAAAAGATCCGCCGCCCGACGCAATAACCCGACATCAAAAGCGCCGAAATCATGGATGATGCAGGAAACGGCCCCGATCTTTTTGGCGCCCCTCACGATATCTTCGACATCCCCGCGCAGATTCTTTTCCTTCAGTTGCAAGGTTTCCTTTTCAAGACCCCTCGTTCTCTCCAAAAGCTCTCCGACGGCCTCGTCGAGACGGTCCGGGGATGTCTTCATCTGGGCGGCTGCGCGCTCCACCATCTGCGATTGCCGGGCGATCCTGCGGAAGGCCTCCCGGCCGGTCACCGCCTCAATACGCCGAAGCCCGCTGCCGACGGAAGACTCGCCCAACAGCAGGATCGTGCCAATCTCGCCGGTGGCATCGGCATGCGTCCCCCCGCAAAATTCCTTGCTGTAGCCGGCGATCGAAACCACCCGCACCGTATCCTCGTACTTCTCGCCGAAGAACGCCAACGCGCCCGTCTTCTGCGCCTGGGCCTTATCCATCACCTCGGCGGCCAAAGCATCGTTGCGAAGGATGTATTCGCTGAGCAGCTCTTCGACACGCTCCATCTCCTGAGAAGAAATGTCCTTAAAATGGGTGAAATCAAAACGGAACCTGTCCGGCTCCACGAAAGACCCGGCCTGTTGGACATGGACCCCGAGGACCTGCCGCAAGGCCGCCTGCAGGACATGGGTGGCGGTATGAGCCCTCCTGACCGCCTGCCGCCACGATGGATCAACGGCCGCTTCGATCTCGTCTCCGGCCCGAAGCGCGGCTCCTGTCAGCCCGCGGCACAGATGCACCAGGGAATCCTTCTGCTTCTGGACGTCGATGACCTCCAGGGTGGACTGCGAAGTCCGCAGCACGCCCCGATCGCCCACCTGTCCGCCGGATTCGGCGTAAAAAGGCGTCTGATCGAGAACAACCCAATAGTCGGCCCGCGGCGCATCGACCGCGTCGACCTCCTTGCCATCCCGCACGATCTGCAGGATCTTGGCCCGGCAGGCATCCGTCTCGTAGCCGATAAACACGGACTTCTTAAGAGTAAAGGCCTCTTTGGTAAAAATATCAACGGCGATCTTGCTGCCGGCGCGCGACTTGCGCTGCTCCTCGACGATCAGGACATCCACCTTCTTAAGATCGACGGACACACCCTCTTTTTCGCACCGCTCTTTCGTGAAGTCAGGCTGCACGCCATACGTGACATAAAGATCCAGGGCGACCTCGGGAGACAATTCGGCCTTTCCTGAATTTTTCAGCTGGTCGATGACCGCCTGGAGCCGCTCGCTGCCGCCTTCCAGGATATTGCGGATATATTTCTCCTCTTCGGCCTTGACGATCTGGGCGATATTGTCCCGCCGCTCCAGAACCTCGGGATAGGGACCGGCCATGGCCTGCGCCACGCTCGACACCGCCTGATAGAGGAACGGCCGCGCCTCCTGCGCCTGGGCCAGATACTGACAGCGCCGGATCAACTTGCGCACGACATAGCCCCGGCCCTCGTTCGACGGCAGGATCCCGTCGCCGATCGAGAATGTCACCGCCCGCGCGTGATCCGCGAGGGTGTGAAGCGCCTTAGGGTCGGCCGCCGGCACCGCGCGCTTAAGAGCCTCCATGATCCCTAAAAAAATATCTATGTCGAAATTAGAGCGGACGCCCTGCAGGACCGAGCTCATCCGCTCCAGCCCCATGCCGGTGTCGATGTTCTTGCTGGGCAAGGGCTCCAGCCGGCCGCCGTCGCAACGGTTGAACTGCGTGAAGACGAGATTCCAGACCTCCACCGCTCCTTGGCCTTCGCGCTCAAAGTAGATCTCCGAACACGGGCCGCAGGGGCCGTTAGGGCCGTCGAGGATAGCGTTCGACGGCCAGAAATTATCCTTGGCCCCGAACCGGCGGACCTTCTCCGGGGACAGGCCGATTTCCCGGCGCCAGATCCCTTCCGCCTCATCATCGTCTTCGTATACCGAAACCCACAGCTGTTCCGGGTCGATCTCCAAAATTTTCGTCACGAACTCCCAGGCCCACGCGATCGCGTCCTTCTTGAAATAATCCCCGAAGGAAAAATTCCCGAGCATCTCAAAGAAAGTGTGATGGAACGGCGTGCGCCCAACCTCGTCGAGATCGCCGGTCCGCAGGCACTTCTGGCAGCTCGCGGCGCGGCGGAAATCCTTCACCCGGCCCAGGAAGAGGTCCTTGAACTGGTTCATGCCGGCTGACGTGAAAAGGACCGACGGGTCGTTCGTCGGCGCCAGCGAATCGCTCTTGACCAGGCGATGCCCTTTCGAAACAAAAAAATCCAGAAACGCCTGGCGTAATTGGTCTGTCGTCAATCGTTTCATGCGTCGGTCTCTTCGTCCTCCTGCCGCCGGAAGCCCAGCGCGTCCTCAACCGCCTTGATCACCTGGTCAGGGCTGAAACCCCGGCGCGCCAGTATACCGTAAAGCCTCGCCCGCGCCTTATCGCGGGGCAATCCTCTCAAAACCTTGAGCTTCGACTCTGCCAGCCGCGCCAGCGACTCCTCGGGAGGGCTCGCCTCCCGCGCCATCGCCAGCGCCTCTTCAATGGTCTCTTTCTCGATCCCTTTGAGCGACAGCTCTCGCCGGATCCGGGCGAACCCTAATGGTTTTTTTGCCCGGCTCGCTGCCCAAAGCCTGGCGAAGACCTTATCGTCGAGCTCACCGGCCCTTTTAAGGAAATCGACAGCCTGGCCGGCTATCGAACGGTCGAAACCCTTCAATTCCAGCTTATCACGGATCTCTTTTTCGCTGCGCAGCCTGATCTTGATCAATCGCAGCACATACGTTCGGGCCGCGGCCGCGTCCCTCGCCTTCATGGCTTCTTGGCAGCCGGCAGATGGGCTTCGGTCAATCTCTTCGTGTGCTCCTGGCGAATGAGCTTTTCGATCTCCGCGGAAAGCTTCGCGTTCGTCTTCAGGAACTGGCGGACCGTGTCTCGGCCTTGCCCAAGCTTTTCCTGGCCGAACAAAAGCCATGACCCGGACTTCTGGATGACGTTCATGTTGACGCCCGTATCGATCAGGTCATACTCCCGGGAAATGCCTTCGTCGTGTAGAAAATCGACTTCCGTCTCGCGGAAAGGCGGCGCTACCTTGTTCTTGACGATGCGGATGCGCACCTTGCTGCCGATGACGGACTCCGCGGCCTTGATAAAACCGATGCGCCGCAGGTCGATCCTCACCGACGAATAAAACTTGAGCGCGCGGCCGCCGGTCGTGGTCTCCGGGTTACCGAACATGACGCCGATCTTCTCGCGGATCTGGTTGATAAAAATGACGCACGTCTTGGACTTCGAGATCGTGCCGGTCAGCTTGCGCAGCGCCTGGGACATCAAGCGCGCCTGGAGCCCCATGTGGCTGTCGCCCATCTCGCCTTCGATCTCCGCCTTGGGCGTCAATGCCGCCACGGAATCGATGACGATGAGGTCGACAGCGTTGGATCGCACCAGCGTCTCGGTGATCTCCAGGGCCTGCTCGCCGGTATCCGGCTGAGAGATAAGCATATCATCCAGATTGACGCCGATCTTCTTGGCATAGGTCGAATCGAACGCGTGCTCCGCGTCGATAAAAGCGGCGACGCCTTTCTGGCGCTGGACCTGGGCGATGATGCTCAGGGTCAACGTCGTCTTGCCCGATGCCTCGGGGCCGAAGATCTCGATGACCCGGCCTCTCGGCACTCCGCCGACCCCTAAAGCCAGATCCAACGAAACGGAGCCGGTCGGGATGACAGGGACGTCCATCTTGACGTCCTCGCCCAATTTCATGATCGACCCCTTGCCGAACTGCTTCTCGATCTGGCTCAAGGCCAATTCAAGCGCCTTCATCCTGTCCGTGTTCTCTTCTTTCTTCTTTAAGTCCTTATCCTTATTGTCTTTATTGATCATGTGCAGCCCCTTTCTTGTCCGATGAATTAGGGTTAAATTATACAACCCGACCGCTTTTAAGTCAATCAGATTTACCCGCGCTCTTGCGCTCGATTTACCTTATAATGGCTGATCACCCCCTTGAAACCTCTTTAGACGTGTGTTATATTTTTTAAGTAAGTTCTTTGTAATCTCAAAGGGCAAACTATCCGAAAGGATAGGGCGCAAAGCCACGAATCCCCCGCCTTAGGCGGGGGACAGTCGGGCTGCCGTGCCCCGCCATCGGCGGGGCCCCGTCAACTCAAAGAGACCCATTCTTTGAATGGGTTTTTTTGTCGGCTGTTCCGCTTTCCCGGAACAGTCCCGGACCGCCTGATGCCCTTGAGATGCTTCGCCGAGGGGCTCATGCGGACTCTGCGGAAACGGACATCCCGGATCATCCTTCTAGCGGCCACCATGACACTGCTGACGCCGGCTATCGCCATTCCCTCCCCGGGACAGACGACGATCACCGGCTTTATCACCCTGACCCTGCCGACGTTCATCGAGACAAGCCAAATAAAGAATAAAACAGGAGGCAAAACGACTGACACGCGGGGAGATCTTCCACAGGAGGAAGGAAAAACAGTTGATACGGCGCCTGCGCGACCTGAAGGATTTGTTCAGTCCGAAGAATACGTGATGCGCGATTCGAAAGACGGAGAAAAAACCCCCGTCATCCTCAATACGGTAGTTCCGAAATAGGCCCCACCGAGATCCC
>JBFZAX010000127.1:0-3586 GCA_041308805.1 Candidatus Omnitrophota bacterium
TTGTTGAAATGGACAATACCGTCGTTTATCACACCGGAGGCAAGAAGTTCTCGCTTGATCCGGATCTGCCCAAAGGGCGGGCAAAGATCACTGCTTATATCTACGTCGTTGCGGCTCGGAAGTCGGAGAGGAGAGGCAAAGGCATTTCCAGTCCGGTCGGCTCGCCGGTCTTGAACGAGCCGTCAGTCGTCAGTCGTCAGTCGTCGGTCGTAGGGGCCAGGCATGCCTGGCCCCTCCGGGGGGGTGGGAATGCGGTATGTCAACGGGCTGACTGGCCAACGGGCGAACGGGCTGACGGTGGTTCCTCGTCACTTGCCATGGCCAAACCGGAAACGGACCGGAAGCCGAAAACGCCGGGCGAGGTCCTCGTGGACGATGCCATGATCCGCTTGGGCGACGCCCGCCGGGCCCCGAGATCAGCCCAGCGCAGGATCAGCGGCATTGTCCATGAATTGGGGATCGATCTGTCCGAGGAGCCCGCCCCGCAGCCGCAGGTCCCGCTCGCGCAGATCATTGAGTTACAAAAGTTCGGGCCCGCCACGAGATGGGCGAGGCGAAAAGGAGCAAGGCAAACTTCCTCTCCCATTGCGACCGCGAATCCCGCGAAAATCCCCATTCATATCCTTTCCTTCCCGCATACGTTTTCCGGCGCTCCCGGCCTGTGGGCGATTTTACCCGTAGATTTCGAGGCAGTAAGGGCCTATTTCGGTTGCGCCTGGATCGACTACGACGCGATCGCCGATTTCCTCAATCGTGAGATAGGCGGCAGGAAGGAGGCACTCCTGGTCTTGGAAGGCGGATACTACCACGTGGACATCGAGCGCTTGCTGAGGCAAGTGATTCGGTGGGGCCTGAAAAAGGACATACATCTGCGCATCATCATTGCCGAAGACGCAACGTATACGGCGCTGGAGGCCGAAGAGACCCGCTCGAAGATGTTGAGTTCCTTCAAAAGCCTGCAGAAGAGCGGCTCGCTCCTCGTCCGCATAAATGGAATTGATGAAATGGGGTGGAGTGGGCTAGGCCGGGTCGGCAGAGCGGAGATAGACATAATAACCGAGGAGGAAGGACGCGACCTTGCGCCTGCGCTCATGACGATGATCGCGGGGGCGAACAGGCCAACCGGCGAACAGGCCAACCGGCCAGCGAGCTCCCCCATCACCCTCTCCGAAGACGGCCTGCAGATGATGCACTTGATCATGAGGGATAGCGATCTGCGGGCGCTGGCGGCTGAAAAGGGATAGAAAAAGCCTGATTTCGCGGCAAAGCTGGGCGACCGGCTCATGGGCACGCTCGGAAGATCCCTTGACGATCTGGTTAGGCAGGGGATCCTGAGGCGTGATTTCGAGGCCGGGGAGACGGTCTATCGGCTGAACGTCACCCGCGAGCAGTATGAGCACCACTTAAAGACCGGCAAGGCGCTTGGCATCGATATTTTCCAGCGCGCGGAGATCGAGTTCGGCCGGATCCTGCACCGGGTCCTCAATATGACCCAGGGGACCCGGATATTCCTCGACATGATCTCGAAAGACGGCCCGGAGCCTTTGAAGGCTGTGTCGGGCCGCCTGCTTTCCGTTTTAAGGCAGCACATCGAGTTGATGGTGCGGCTCTTCAAAGATCGGAACCTGAAGCTTTCGCAGGAGGTGATCGAGGCTTTTCGGCAGCATTTCGATGAGATCCGTTCCCTGGCGTCCGATAGCGGTTTCGACGGCCTAAAAGATTACAACGAGCAGGCTTGGGAAGTGATCACGGGCCAAGTTGCGCGGTATCTCACCCTCGCGGGCAGAAGGATGGGAACCGTCCTGCAGGGCATCAAAATGGAAAGATTCCTCATCGATGATGGGATGACGTCGGGAGATTGGGCGGTGGTTATCAAAGAGACGACCGGCGAATTCGATGCCTCGCTCTTCGGATGGAGGGACGGGCTGGAGAACGTCTTTAAAAACCTGATCAACAACGCCGTCGTTCATTCGGGATCGCCGAAAGATGAGCAGGGTAACATTAAAGTCTGGCTGAGGATGTCTACCGCGCTTAAAAGGGTTGGGGGAGTTCCGCAGACATTCAGGATCATCGAGTTCTGTGATAAGGGTAAAGGGTTTGATGTCCAGAAGATCAAAGAAGCGGCTTACGATACGGGATATTGGACCGAAGGAGAATATGCCAGCGCTTCGGGCCAGGAGACGGTTCGCCTTATCTTTGAGCCGTGGTTTAGCACGAGAGCCTCCAAGGAAGAGGCCCATGGCATGGGGCTGTGGCTGGTCAAGAGGATCGTGACGGAGGTCTTCGGCGGCGCCATCTGGGCGCAGAACATGCCGGGCGGCGGGGCGAAGACCACCATATGGCTGCCGGTGAATGGGGAGACGATGGGGAGCTCGAGCCCGGTTTCGGGTTCGCTCGTTAGCCCGTTAGCCGGTTCGCCGGTTGCTAATGTAGGGGCCACGCATGCGTGGCCCCTGCGCGGGGTTGCGGGCAGGGAACGGTCTGAGACCGTTCCTCATGGGAAGGTTGCGCGCGCCGCACGACGCACGACGCACGACGGAGATGCCTCCAGCCCCGTCAAGGGCAGGAAGAAACGCGGAAAGTCCGGCGATAGGGAGGAGTTTGCATCCCGCAGCCTTTCCCCGCGGCAGATCAACGAGTTCCTTGAGTCTCATCTTGAGATTCTGTCATTGTGCCGAAGGATCGATAGGCTCAATAATTGGTCTCTTTCACGGCAAGCCACGGAATTGCATAAAATGCAATTGACTGGGCAGATCTCCTCGGAAGAATGCAAGGCCGCCTTGTTGGCATTGTTGGGCGTGAAGGCTGACGAGTCGCCGGATCCGGAAGACAGTTCCAGTTCGCCGGCTGTCTCGAGGTCACAAGGCCTAAACCTGAGACAACTAGCCAGGCTTGTTGTCTCAAGTTCGGCTAACGGGCCAACGCGGGCCGCTGTACGCAATACGCTGTACCCTGTATCCGTGACCTCCCGCGCTCCCTCATCAAGCCCCATCAAGGCCAGGGAAATAACCATATCCCTGGGCGCTCTTCTGGTCGACTATAGTTACTCATGGGAATATGGCAGGGATCTGGACGCGTTCAGATCGCTTTACCGCAGGGCATTGAACATCAATCTCTTCAAGGCTCTTGTCCTCGGTGATCTGATCTATGCCGCAGCGAAGATAGCGTTAGGGTTGTCAGCTTTTTCCGTGGGGACTATTCTTCTTTACCACGTCTTGTTCCGGATCATTATGGCGGCGATGGCCTATCGGCAGATGGTAACTCTTAAAAAGGACCTGGGTGTTTTCTTGGGCGTTCCGAAGCTTCTGCTTGAGAGGAAGCTGAGGGAAATTGATTCGAGGCTCAGCTTGAAAGATATTCGTTCAATGGATTTTGGCTTGGCGCGCGCGAACTTCTATATCGACGAACCGGGTTTCATAAGGCGCTATTTGGGGGCGTTCTTGCCATGGCCGGCCTGGATATTCAATATCGACGCAGACGCGAGCGGGACCTCCGGACATCGCCGGCGCCGGGATGTGAAGGATATCTTTGACCGCTCCAGAGGGAAAGCAAAGACCGCCGTTCTTCCCACGCTGAAAGATCTCTT
>JBFZAX010000128.1:0-10689 GCA_041308805.1 Candidatus Omnitrophota bacterium
CGTTATAATACTGGCGGGCGAAAGAGATCTTGTTCTCCGTCGAGGTGAGCTCTTCCTGGAGCTTGAGGACGTTCTGGTTCGCCTTCAGGTCCGGATACCGCTCAACGACCGCAAAGAGCGACCGCAGCGTCTGGGACAGGAAGTTCTCGGCCTGGGCCTTGTCCTTGATGCCGGAGGCGTCGATCGCCTGGCTGCGCGCCTTGATGACCTTCTCCAGCGTCTCTTTCTCGAAATTCATGTACCCCTTGACCGTCTCCACGAGGTTAGGGATCAGGTCGTGGCGCCGCTTGAGCTGCACGTCGATCTGCGACCAGGCGTTGTCCACCCGCACCTTCAAAGCGATGAGCCGGTTGTAGGTCGCCAGAAACCACAGGACGAGCACGACCGCCAGCCCCAGAAGAACTCCCAGCACAGCCATCAAGATCATCGCAGCCTCCTCTTTTTCGTCATCGAACTAAACCACCCAGCGCCGCTCTTTCTTGAGCGGATGCTTCTTTATCTCATCGGCGATCGCCTTCGGGATCCCGGGCTTGCGCAGCTTATAATACATGTAATTCTTATAGCTCTCCACGCCCGGCTGGTCGAAGGCGTTGATGCCGAGGAGCTCCCCCTCGAAAGCGGTGGCCCATTCAAAAAAGAAGAGCAGCTGGCTCCAGGTGCGGGGCGTCACTTCCGGCATGATGATCGCGCAGTTCGGCCGATGGGCGCGCACAAGCGCCCACTCCGTCCCTTCCTGGGCGAGCGTCAGAAGGTCCGCCAGGGACCGGCCGCTCAAAAGTCCTTCGGAAGAAGGAACAGCCACCTCCCGCGGGAACCGCTCGACCCGGATCATCGTGATGGTCTTGTTGTTCTCTCCCTCCACGTTGTTCTGCTGGATTGAATGCAGGTCCGACGTTCCCCTTGCCGGGACCGGCGTGCGGCCGACATGGACGACGCGGCCAGGGTCCTGTTGCCACTCCTCTTCCCCGTCCTTGCGCTTGACGATCTTGCGCGCGAACTTCTTGCCTAAACTCTCCGCCAGCAGCTGACAATACCAGTCTGCCGTCGACTTCAGGGATTCGGCGAACGGCATCAGGATCCCGATCGTCTTCCCTTTCTTGCGATAAGCCAAAAAATGCAGGACCGCGTACAAACCGGCGGGATTCTTTGCCAACGAAGGCGAAAGACACCGCTTCGCCATATCCTGGGCCCCCGCGAGGACCTCTTTGAGATCGATCCCCACGATGGCCAGATGCAACAACCCCATGTTCAACTCGGAATATCGGCCTCCCACTCCCGGAAGCAACGCCAGAGAACGGAAGCTCAGGGGATCCTGCGCATGCAGGGCATCGACCCGGCGCCTGAGGCTGCCAGAGACGGGGTCGGTGATCGCGACGACCTGCCGGCCGTAATGAATCCCCGCCCCTTTTTTCAGCCAATCCTCGACGACCTCAAAGACCGCCTTCGTTTCGGTCGTCTCTCCGGATTTTGAGATGACGACGACGAAAGTCTTGCGCGGATCGAACTCTTCCAGCAAGGTCGCCACCGGCACCGGATCGAGATTGTTGCCTTCAAAATAGACCTTTGCGCGGCCGCGGCGCAAAGAAGAGAATTCGTTGTAATACGGCGGGCACAGCGCGTCCTGGGCAGCCTTCAAACCCAAGTAAGAACCGCCGATGCCCAGAAAGAGCACTTGTTCATATTTGAGCGCGATCTCATCGCCAAGTTCCTGGATCCGCCGGACCAAGCCTTCTTCCTGGCAGGCCAGGACAGCCCATTCAAAGCCCACCCGGCGGCGCGTCCCGGCGTCAGCCCAAAGGCGCCGCAAACGGGCTTGGGCCTTCTCAGCGGACCCGGCGACCTTCGCCAGGTCCGCTGAGGAAACCCCGTGGCCGCGGCCAACGCGGCTGTCCAGCATGTTGTTGAAGTCAAAGCGCAAAGCCGCGCTCATGCCATCCTCTTTTCTCTTTTCATCCGCGATCGTCCTTTATTTAATGAACAGCATCTCGCGGTATTTGGGCAGGTCCCAGTGCTCGTCGGAGATGACCCCTTCCAGGAGGTCCGCATGGCGGCGGATATGCTCCATGATCGGCTTCAATTCCTTAAAGAACCTCGCGGCCTTCTCCTCTTCGCCCAACCCGTGGGCCTCTTCGAGGAATTTCATCATCGCCTGCGTGTTCTTGCGAACATAATAGATCATCTGGGTGACATCGCCGAGGTGTTTCTTGAGGTCTTCGATCGCGGCATCGTCAAACTTCGCCTGGGTCTTCTCGCTCAAGCCCACCAAGGCGGAGAGATTGGACGCCAACAGCCCCTGATAATCAAAGGCGTTGGGCACGATCGACGAATTGACCATCTCATTGAGAGTCTTCGCCTCGATCTCCAGGATCTTAAGGTAGCTCTCCAGCCAGATGGTGTGGCGCGCGCGCAATTCGTCGCCGCTGTAGACCTTATACTTCTCGAACAGCGCGATATTCTCCGGCGTCACCAGGGCTTTGAGAGCCCCTTCCGTGGAAGGCTCATCGGGCAAGCCGCGCTGGGCCGCCTCTTTCTTCCACTCCGCGCTGTAGTTGTTGCCTTCAAAACGGATCTTCTTCGTTTCGCGCGCGACATCCGCCACCACGCCCAGGACCGCGGCATTGAACTCCTTGGACTTGGCGGCCTTTTCGATCTTCTCGCGAACGTAATCCAGCGACTCCGCCACGATCGTATTGAGGACCGAAATGGGCGTCGAGATGTTCTGCGAAGAGCCCACAGCCCGGAACTCGAATTTATTGCCGGTAAAGGCAAAAGGAGACGTGCGGTTTCGGTCCGTCATGTCCCTGTTGACCGCCGGCAGCCGGGAGACCCCCAGGTCCATGATATCCTCGCGGCTCATCTCGTTCTTTTTGCCCTTTTCGATCGTGTCCAGGATCTTCGACAGCTGGTCTCCGAGAAAAACGGAGATGATCGCGGGCGGCGCTTCGTTGGCGCCCAGCCGGTGCTCGTTGCCCGCGTGGGCGACGCTGGCGCGCAGCAGGTCCGCGTGCCCGCTCACTGCCCGCAGGACGCTGACCAAAACCGCGAGGAACTGCAGGTTGCGCTCAGGGGTAGAACCGGGATCTAAAAGATTCTCTCCCCGGTCATCGGCCAACGACCAGTTCAGGTGCTTGCCGCTGCCGTTGATGCCCGCAAAAGGCTTCTCGTGCAACAGACAAACGAGGTCATGGCGCAGCGCGATCTTCTTGAGCAGCTCCATCAGCAGCTGGTTATGGTCGGCCGCCAGGTTCGACTCTTCAAAGATAGGCGCGAACTCATACTGATGGGGCGCGACCTCATTATGGCGCGTCATCAGAGGAATGCCCAGCTTGTAGGCTTCCTTCCCGAGCTCATACATAAAATTCAGGACGCGCTCTTTGATCGAGCCGAAATACTGGTCCTCAAGCTGCTGGTCTTTAGGCGAAGAGGCCCCGACAAGCGTACGGCCCGTCAATAGCAGGTCAGGCCGAAGCTTGTAATAGTTCTTATCGATCAGAAAATACTCCTGCTCGGGCCCGCAGGTCGAATGGACCTTGCGGACGTCTTTATGGCCGAAGGCTTTCAGGAACCTGACCGCCGCCCCGTTCAAGGCCTCGATCGACTTAAGCAACGGCAGCTTCTTGTCGAGGGCGTAACCGTGATAGGAGACGAATATCGTCGGGATGCACAGGGTCTTTCCCAGCTTGCTCTCGATGACGAAAGCGGGGCTGGAGGGGTCCCAGGCCGTGTAGCCGCGCGCTTCGAAGGTCGTGCGGATCCCGCCCGAAGGGAAGCTTGAGGCGTCGGGTTCGCCCTTGATCAATTTCGAACCGGAGAACTTCTCGATCACCTGGCCGGAGCCCGAGAACGAGATAAAACTGTCGTGCTTCTCGGCGGTCAACCCGGTCATGGGCTGGAACCAGTGCGTATAATAGGTCGCTCCCAGCTCCATCGCCCAGTCCTTCATCGCGTCGGCGATCTCATTGGCCTGCGCCAGCGTGATCTGCTTGCCCTGCCCCAGCCAGGCCTGGAAGGCCTCGAAGGTCTTCTTGCCGAGGTACTTCTTCATCGTCGGGATGCTGAAGGTGTTCTCTCCGAAATAGGAAGAGACCTTCTTCGGCCTTTTGACCGCATCCAGTTCTTTGCTCTCGATGTTCTTGAGGATCTCTTGACGTATGCTCATGACAGGCTCCTTGCCTTGTTATCCTTGTTGACCGTCGCTCAAGCGCGGTTTTTTTTCAGGAACGCCTCTATCCGGACCAACGCTTCCTTGAGCTGGTCAAATGCCGACGCATAGGAAATGCGCACGTGCCCTTCCCCTTCGGGACCGAACGCCGTCCCCGGGACGACGGCCACGCTCTGCGCCTTCAACAGGCGCGAAGCGAAGTCGACGCTGGAAAGCCCCGTCTTCCTGATCGATGGGAATGCGTAAAACGCCCCCTGCGGCTGATGGCAGCGCAACCCCATCGCGTTGAGCCGCCGCACGACGAACTCCCGCCGCCTCGCGTATTCCCGCGTCATCTCTTCAATGGGCTGACGCGGCCCCACGACCGCCTCGCAGGCGGCCATCTGGGAAGCGATCGGCGCGCACATGATCGTGTACTGATGGATCTTCGTCATGGCCTGGATGACCTCTTTCGGGCCGCAGGCGTAACCGATGCGCCATCCGGTCATCGCGTAGGCCTTGGAAAATCCGTTCAGATAGATCGTGCGCCCCCGGGCGCCCGCAAGCGTCGGGTACGGCGTGTGGCGGAAATCATAAGTCAGCTCGTCGTAGACCTCGTCGGAGATGACCAGAATATCGTGCGCCTGGACCACCTTGTTGAGGGCGGCGAGCTCCGAACGGGTATAAGAAGCCCCCGTCGGGTTGCAGGGGTAATTCAGGAGCAAGGCCTTGACCTCCTCGTCAATGCTCTTCTCCAACAAACGCGGCGTCAACTTAAAGCCGTCCTCGGCCTTAAGAGAGATATATTTCGCCACTCCTCCGGCCAGCTCCGCCACAGGGCCGTAGGAGACATAGCTGGGCGACGGGATCAGGACCTTGTCGCCCGGTTCCAGCAAGGCCCGCATCGCCAGGTCGATGCCTTCGCTGACGCCGACCGTGATAAGGATCTCTTCATTGAGGTCGTAGGTCAGGCCGAAGCGCTTCTTCAGGTCCCTGGTGATATACGTGCGTAATTTGACGAGGCCTTTGTTCGAGGTATAGGACGTGTACCCTTCCTCGATCGAATAGATGGCGCTCTCGCGGATATGCCAGGGGGTCACGAAATCGGGCTCCCCGACCCCCAGCGAGATGACGTCTTCCATCCCCAGGACCAGGTCAAAAAACGCCCGGATGCCGGAGGGTTTCATGTCTTTGACTTTTTGTGAAATGAGATTCTTCATGGTTTTGCCGAAGTCACAAGGTTGAAAAGTCCCAGCTTAGTCGATAGTCTATAGTCTATGGTCTATTGTCAATGGAAGGATCGAGGTCCGAAGACGGAAGACCGAAGTCCGATCGTTCGGACTTCCGACTTCTGATTTCGGTTACGGCCATAGACAATCGACCATTGACCATCGACTATAGACTAATTCGCGTTAAGATACTCTCGTTTTAATACGAAATCGCTAAACGCTTATGCTCTTCCTTGGACTTGAGCATAATGCCGTCTTCCTTGTATTTCTTCAGCAGGAAGTGCGTCACCGTGCCGCGGACGTTCTCCATAGGAGAGAGTTTCTCCGCGACAAAGCGCGAGACCGTCTTCAGGTCGCTGCCCTCGACGACCAACAAGAGATCATAAGACCCAGAAAGAAGATAACAGCTCGTCACCTCGGGGAAGCTATAGATACGCTCCGCGACCCTGTCGAACCCCAGGTCCTTCTGCGGGACGACCTTGACCTCGATCAGCGCGCGGACCTCCGTCTCTTTCTCCTTGATCAGCTCCCTGTTGATGACGGCCTTATATCCGACCAGGACGCCGTCCTTCTCATACTGACGGATGCGCTTTTTGACCTTTTCGGCCTTGGACCGGGTCAGCTTGGCGATCTCCTGAGGGGTGATGCGGGCGTCCTTGCGCAGCAGCTCGAGTATTTGGTCCATATGGCACCTCCGGATTAGGGATCAAAAAAAATCTCAACGGAGTCAATAGTCCATAGTCTATGGTCTATGGTCAAAACCGAAAAGACTCATCGTTCTGCCTCGGTCTTTTTCCATCGACAATCGACCATTGACTATTGACCATCGACCAATTCGCGTTCATTCGCGTTGGATCCGCGCAAATTCGCGTTAAGCCACTTTATCAGTCGAGATAGACGGCTTTTAGATTAACACAAGGCGCGGAACGGGTCAAGGAGAACCCCGCGACGCTCCTGTCCCAGAAAATGCCGCCCCTCAAAGCCCCGCCTTCTCGAGAAAAGCGCTGCACAGCAGCCTCGCCTGCTCCTTCACAAGAGCCTCTGCGGCCCCATATTGCTCAACCATCCGGTTACAGGAATGAACTGAACCCCCTTCGTCCATATACTCCCGGCACCAGGATTCGATCATAGGACGGTCGATCTCCAAATGAAACTGGAGCCCCCAGGCGATGTCCCGGAAACGAAAAGCCTGGTTGATGCCATTACTGCGCGCCAGCAAGGTGGCGTTCACAGGCACTTCAAAGGCATCATCATGCCACTGGAAGACTTTTACCGGCGCGGGGAGCCGACCCATCAAGAGGTCTTCCCGGGCCGTCGCCTCGAGCGGCAGATCAAACCACCCGATCTCCTGCTGAGGGGCCTTGCGGACGCGGGCGCCCAGGCTGCAGGCGATCAGCTGCGCCCCAAGACAGATACCCAGCAAAGGAATTCGGCGCATCAGGAACTCCCGGATAAGATACTTTTCGATCCTCAAAAACGGATACCGGTCCTCTTCGTAGACATTCATCGGGCCGCCGAGGATGACGGCGGCCGCGACCTGACCCAGATCGACCTCCCGCAAAGCTGCTCCTTCATCAACGAAAGCGTCCAAAAAACGGAACGGGATGCCTCTCTCGCGCAAAAAATCACCCAGCATCCCGGGTCCTTCGATCTCGACATGACGCACGATCAATATCTCTTTCATGAAGATCCTCTCTTTCCCGTCATCCGCGTGGCCGCTTCTCATGAAGCCCCTTTTGGCAAACCACAGGATATTTTAAGCCGCATGCTCTGCTCCGCTCAGTGTGCTTTCGCGTTTGAGCTTCGCAGCAGTTTTTTTAGCGCCCTTTTTAGCGCCCTCAAGGGCGCTAAAAGAAAAAACCCTCGCGCTTCAAAACGCGAGGGCTTCCTTGTCCTCTTCTCTTGAGATCAGCGAGGGCGCATCTTTACGCCCTGCTCTTCAACGATAACGGTTTGTCAGCGGCATCCGGCGGTCTTTACCGAAGGCCTTAGGGGTGATCTTGATGCCCGGAGGCGCCTGGCGCCTCTTGTATTCGCTGGCATCCACGAGCCGCACGACCTTTTGAGCCAGCGCGGCATCCATGCCGCGGCGCACCATCTCGGCAACGCCCCTGTCTTCTTCGACATACTGCTTAAGTACCTGATCCAGTATACCATATTCCGGCAACGAATCCGAATCTTTTTGGCCGGGGCGCAGCTCCGCGGTCGGCGCCTTTTCAAAGACCCTCTTCGGGATGACTTCCCGGCCCTCTCTCCCGTTCCTATATCGCGCCAGCTCGTAGACCAGCGTCTTCGGAACATCTTTGATCACCCCGAAACCGCCGGCCATGTCGCCGTAAAGCGTGCAATAGCCGCAGGAAACCTCGGACTTGTTGCCTGTGTTGAGAGCCAGATAGCCGAATTTGTTCGACAATGCCATCAGGATGTTGCCGCGGATACGCGCCTGCAGATTCTCTTCCGCGACATCCGCGGGCCTGCCCTGGAAGGCTTGCGCCAGGATCTCAAGATATTTTTCAAAGACCTGGGTGATCGCAATGACCTGATATTCGATCCCCAGCTGCTGCGCCAATCCCCGGGCATCCTCTTGGGAGGCGGCCGAGGTATACGCCGAAGGCATCATGACGCCCAGGACGTTCTCTTTCCCAACGCTGTCCGCCGCGATCGCGGCGACGAGGGACGAGTCGATCCCGCCGCTCAGGCCCAGGACGACCCTTTTAAACCCGTTCTTGAGGATATAATCGCGCAGGCCTAAAACAAGCGCTTCATAGACTTCCTGACGGGCATCGGTCCCCGTTTTGAGCGACGGTGAGGCCAGGGCGGGCTTGCCCGGCGAGACCTCCTTCAGCACGACGCACGCTTTTTTCGACCGTTGCGCCAAAGACAAGTCCGCCACCAGGAGCTCTTCCCGAAAAGAGGCTGCCTGGCCCAAAAGATCCCCTTTGGCATCGACGATCATGCTCGACCCGTCGAAAACAAGCTCATCCTGTCCTCCGACCAAATTCGTATAAAGGACTGCGACCCGGTTCTTGCGCGCCTGGCGCTTAAGGATCTGCCGGCGCAACATCCCCTTGCCCATGTGATAGGGGGACGCGTTGATGTTCACGATCACCTGGGCGCCCCGGTAGGCCTGCACCCCTGCCGGCCCATCCATGTGCCAGATGTCCTCGCAGATATTGACCCCGAAACAGACAGCTCCCGCGCGGTAGACCGGGAACCGTTGCCCGGCCAGGAAATATCTTTTTTCGTCGAAGACGCCATAGTTCGGCAGGAACGCTTTATGGTAAACCGCGCGCACGCGGCCGCCGCACAAAAGGGCCGCGGCGTTAAAGAGCCCGGCGGCCGTGCGGTCCGCGAAACCCACGACCGCGACGATATCGCCGACCTCCTTGGCGACGCGGCGCAGCGCTTTCAGATTGTCGTCGATGAACTGAGGCTTAAGAAGCAGGTCTTCAGGCGGATAGCCGGTGAGCGTCAGCTCGGGGAAAGAGACGATATCGGCCCCCTGGGCTTGCGCCCGGCGCGCCCATTCGATGACCAGGCGGCCGTTACCGTCGAGATCGCCCACCGTCGTGTTCAGCTGGGCGAGCGCCACGCGTATCGTCTGGGAGGCGGTCTTTTTCATCGCGACTGTTTTTTAAGGAAGACTTGCCGGGCCTGCAGTTTCTCAGAACGGTCGAAATAGATGTTCTTGCCCGCTGCCGACAAAGGGATGCCGACAAGCGGCTGCGCCGTCGCCTTCTTAAGACGCACGGCCGCAACGCCGATCTTATACATCAGGCGATTGTCGACGTTGTGGCACGCCAGGGTCTTCGCCGCCGACCCCAACGCGATGCCCAGGTCCATCAGCTTGAACGCGCAATAAGGCCCGGGCATGGTGCCCCCCGGCCCCTGGTCCCGATGCCGGAGGAACTCCCCGCAATCTTTAAATCCGCAACCGCCGCAGTTGACCCCCAGCGCCTTTTTCCCGTCAACGCCGATCAGGACCAGGCCGTCAGAGACCCGGACGGCCGCGGCATCGCTCTTCCAATCGAGCGCGATGGCCTCCCCCAGCTCCTTGTCTTCCTTGCCAACGGCGATCTCCTTGCCTGTTTTTTCCATCTCAGAGGCGATCTCTTCCCGCAGACCGGTCATATCCTCAAAAACGATATCGTCGATCCCGCCGCTCTTCGGCGCCGTGCGCACGGCGATGGCGATGAGATCGATGACAGTTTTGATTCCCTCTGATTCTCTTTTCATAGTCGATAGTCTATAGTCTATAGTCTATGGTCAAAACCGAAAAGCAGAAGAACCTGTTTTTTGTCTTTGGTCTTTGAGGATAGACAATCGACCATCGACCATTGACTATAGACTGATTCGCGTTCGATTCGCGGAAATTCGCGTTAAGAAAATCTAATCAACTCCCGCCCTTCATCTCGTGACTCAGGATGATCGCCTCGGCGACATCGCGCATGGACTTGCGGTTGTCCATACTGTACTTCTGCATCAGGCGATAGGCCTCCGCCTCGCCCAGGTTGCGCTCTCTCATCAAGATCCCCTTGGCCCGCTCGACCAGCTTGCGGGACTCAAGCTCCTCCTGGATGATCTTGGTCTTGACCATCAACTCCGTGTTCTCGATGACAAGGGCCGCCTGGGTCGCGACCGTGCTCAATACCCCGATCTCGCTCTTGGTGAACTTGTGGGGCTCGGACGTATAAAGATTGACGACGCCGATCACCCTGTCCTTCACGCTCATCGGTACGCACAACAGTGAGCAGATACCTTCACGCTTCGCGATCTCCTTATACTTATAATCTTTTTCCTGCTGAACGTCATAGACGGCGATCGGCTTGTTCTGGGCGGCGACCTTGCCGGTGACCCCTTCCCCCAATTTGATCGGCGGCTTTTTAAGATACGGCTCCGACGATGTCTGACTCGCCCGCATGACAAGCTCGTTCTTGTCGTTGAGGAGCATCAGCGAACAAAGGTTGGAGCCCATCGCCTGGGCCGTGACCGCCACGATAAGCTTCAGGATGTCCTCGAGATACAGGTCCGAGGTAATCGCCTTGCTGATCTTCGACAGCGCTTCGATGTGAGAAGTACTTTTAGGCATTGTGGTCTCCTTGATGATCAGTTGGTCAATGGTCGATAGTCAATGGTCTATTGTCAAAACCAAAAGACGACGCAGAACCAGGATATCCAGGACAACGAGGATATCGAGTCTATTGGGGAAACCGAGGATATCTTAGGATATCCGGGAGAGGAGACCGGGGAACTTGTCCCCGGATGACCTTGATATCCTATTATATCCCCCCAGACTCGATAGCCTGGATATCCTTGTTC
>JBFZAX010000129.1:0-5652 GCA_041308805.1 Candidatus Omnitrophota bacterium
CGTGGCATCGAGGCACCGCCGCTTCAATGGTCCGCTGGACCTCAGCGACGTGGCCGCCGCAGACCTTCCTGTAAAACTCATCCCGGATGGATTTCAGGTCGATGTTCATCGCGTCGACATAAGGCAGGACCTCTTCCAAAGGCTCCTGAGCCACATAGCCATTTGTCACCAGGACGTTCTTGAGCCCCGCTTCTTTGGCCCGCGCCGCCGTCTCCAAAACAAATTCATAGCTGATGAAAGGCTCGTTGTACGTGTAGGCGATCCCGAACGACCCCAGGCGTTTGGCCTGCGCGATGATCTCAGGGGCGCCCATGGCCTGGGTCGGGGTCTCAACCTCCTTAGAGATGCTCCAGTTCTGGCAGAACAGGCACGAGAGATTGCAGCCCACGCTGCCGACGGAAAGGATGAACTCGCCGGGGTGGAAATGATAAAGAGGTTTCTTCTCGACGGGGTCCAGGGCGATCGAGGAGACGCGGCCATAGTTCATGCCGAACAGGGTCCCCGCCCTGTTTTCCCGCACGGCGCAGAGGCCGCGCTTGCCCAAAGCGATGCGGCAGCGGTGCGGGCATAGCCGGCAAGTGACCGTCTTGTCCTCGTTGCGCTCGTAATATAAGGCTTCTTTCATGAAAGTATTGTTTTCATTCTCAACGCGAATAAGTCTATAGTCGATGGTCAATGGTCGATGGATAAAAGACCGAGGCAGAACGATGAGGCTTTTCGGCTTTGACTATAGACCATCGACTCCGTTGAGACCAATTTCAACAGAACAAAAAAAATACCACCTGCTTATTATTATAAAGCAAGGTGGTATTTTTGTCCTCTTTTAGCTCTCTTCAGCTGACGACGATCGCGTTCACCGGGCACTGCTCGGCGATCTCCTTCAGGTTGCAGCCGGCGCACTCCTGCGCCTTGACGTGGGCGATGCCGTCATCTTTGATCTCAAAGACATCCGGGCACTGCTGCTCGCACAGCCCGCAGCCGACGCACGTCGCCGCATCTACCGTTACCTTTGCCATGGTTCATCCTCCTTTTTAAAAACGCTCCGGCCTCGCGGCCGGAGCCCGTCGCTCAGTTATCCTTTAAGCCGCCTTCGCCGCGGCGACGACCGACGCCGCGAACGCGTCGAGCCTATCGAACTCCTCCGGGGTAGGGGCGTACTGCACTTCGAAAGGCGGTTCAAGGACCTCCAGTCCCATCGTCTCGATCTCTTTGCGGATGGCTTTCGAGGCGGCCTCGGACCAGCCATACGAACCGAAGATCCCCACCTTCTTGTTCTTCGGCTTGAGCCCGCGCAGATACGTGAGAAAACCGCCGAGGGTCCAGAACATGTCGGCATTGAACGTGGGCGATCCCACCAAAACGACGCGGGCGTCCAGGATGTCGCGGATGATCTGGCTGCCGTCGCTGCGGTGGACGCGATACAGCTTGACCTCGACTCCCGAGGCGCTGATCGTCTCCGTCAGCCGGCGCGCCAGCTTTTCGGTAGATTCCCACATCGTGTCGTAGACGATAACGACTTTGGGCTTCGATTCAAAAACCGCCCACTGCTGATAAGCTTTGATGATCCGCGCCGTGTCCTTGCGCCAGATGGCGCCGTGGCTGGGGCCGATGATCTGCGGCGCGATCCCCAGCTTGACGACCTCCTCGATCTTCCTGGCGATGACGGAGCCGAGCGGCATCAGGATGTTGGCGTAATATTTGGCCGCCTCCTCCATGCAATATTCTTCGCCGATCTCATCGGCGAAGCGCAGCGGATCGGCAAGATGCTGGCCGAACGCGTCATTGGGCAACAACACCCTGTCCTCCACCGCGTAAGTGAACATGCTGTCCGGCCAATGGACCATGGGCGCGGCCACGAATTGAAGGGTCTTGCGGCCCAGCTTAAGGGTATCGCCCGTCTTGACGACCGAGATCTCCCGGTCCTTGATCCCGTAATATTTCGCCAGGCCTTCCGCGCCCTTGGCGGAACAGGTGATCCGCGCCTTCGGCGCCGCGCTCAAAAGATCCGCGGTCGACCCCGCGTGATCGGGCTCGACATGATTGACGATCAGATGGTCGATCTTCTCCGGCGCCGTGATCTGGGAGATATGCGCCAGGAGGTCCGGGCCAAAGCCTTTTTTAACGGTATCCACCAGGGCGATCTTCTCATCGACGATCAGATAAGAGTTGTAGGAAGTGCCGTGAGGCGTTTCATAGCCGTGAAAATCGCGCACGTTGTAGTCGACGGCGCCCACCCAGAATATCCCGTCCTTAAGCTCTGCGATCGTTCTCATCGGGAACCTCCCGCGGCCGGCGCGGATCCCATCAGTTGCTGCATATCGGCGACCTGCGAAACAGGCGGGCCGTCCGCTCCCTTTAGCCTGATCTGAGCGCTCTGATCCGCGAAAAATGTAAAACGCCCGCTCCATCCTTCCTCTAAAGGCTTCGCGGTGAGGACAAAATGATCGTCGTCGGTCCTCGCGTACCCGAAACCATAACCGGCGGACCTCCCTGACCGGGCGACCTCCTCCAGCGATCCCGCGCCGAGGTACTTCTCCAGGACCCCCAGGTGCGCCGGATAAAATCCGAGGTCTTCGCGGTATTTTCCGATAGAAGAAACGATCGTCTTCATCGACACAAAGGCGTTGAGATCGTTAAAGGCCATCCACTGAGGCTGCGCCTCGGGATAAAAGGTGAGCAGGATCCCGTTGAGCGCCGGCCCTGCGGCCAGAACGACGAAAAAAAAGATCATCAGGGGGACGAGAACGCCCGCGATCGCCGACCGCAGGAGCCCGATCGAATACATCTCCCTTAACCCCGCGACAAGCAGGACCACCGACCAAAGGACGGCCAATGAACCGCCGACAAAAGGCACCAGATACAGGATATCGGCGGCGCTCTTGTAGCAGACCACCAGCAGCGCCGGCAGCAGCAGCTTGTCAAAACCCAGGACGAGCTTGACGCCCAGGACCACGATCCCCATCATCACGGCCAGGAGGAGGACGGGACGCAACAAAAAAACGGGAGACCCCAGAACCATCGAAGAGAGGGAAAAGACCGGGCGGACGGCCAGCAGCGGAAAAGCGTCTTTAGGAAGCGCCTGGAGCCAGAAGACCTGCAGCGTGTCGAGGAAGAACCTCAGGTACCCCATGGCGAGCGCGAAGACCAGCGCGAGGCGCAGATGCCGGGCCTGCGGTCGTCCGGCCGCAGACTTCAGCCTCCGGAAAAAATCAAACGGCTTTAACAGGACCAGGCCGCAGGTGGGCAAAAAAGCCTTCAGCCCGCTCCACGGACCGCTGGCTTCTTCCCAGGGAAAAGACTGCTGTTGCCGGGAGGACATGCTAACCTATTTTGCGGAAGTTGTCTTTGGTGACGCCGCACTCGGGACAGACCCACGAATCGGGGATATCCTCGAACCGCGTCCCCGGAGCCACCCCGTTGTCGGGATCGCCCTTGACAGGATCGTAGATGTAGCCACACACCGCGCATTCCCATTTTTCCATGGTGTCCTCCTTGCCCTATGCCTCGGCTTTCAATCCGTACTTCTTAATATTCGCATCGGCGATGGCCTGGACCTGCTTGATCGCTTCGGGATTTTTCAAAAGGTGCCTGAAACGGCCCTGGACTTTCAGGTATTCTTCGACCGGCTTGAGGACCGCGATCTTGCGGCCGGTCAGCTGGCCGTTCTCGTATTCGAATATCGGGTACAACCCCGTTTCCACCGCGAGTTTGGCGACGTCAAAGGTCAGCCCTGACTCATGGCGCCAGCCCAGCGGACACGGGACGGGATCTGGATATACTTGGGCCCCTTGATCGCGAGGGCCTTCTTGACCTTCTTCTGGACATCCTGCGGATAGCCGACGGAGGCGGTCGCAACATAGGGGATCCCGTGGGCCGCGGCGATCTCCGGCATGGGTTTCTTCGGCTTCGGGTTGCCGAGGGAAGCCGTCCCTGACGGCGAGGTCGTCGTATCGGTCAGCGTCGGGGTCAAGCCGCTGCGCTGGATGCCGGTGTTCATATAAGCTTCATTATCGTAACAAACATACAGGATATCGTGTCCCCTCTCCAGCATCCCCGAGAGGGCCTGCAGGCCGATATCCGCGGTGCCGCCGTCGCCCGCCTGGGCGATCACATTGATCCTGTCCTTCTGGCCGAGATGCTTCAGCGCTGATTCGACGCCGGAAGCGACCGCCGAGCAATTCTCGAAGAGCGAATGGATGAACGGCACGCCCCAGGCGGATTCCGGGTACTTCGTCGAGAAGACCTCGAGACAGCCGGTGTTGTTGGCGACGATCGTGTTCTTGCCCGCGGTATCGATCACGAGCCGGGCGCCGATCGCCTGGCCGCACCCCGCGCACGCGGTATGGCCCGGTTTAAAGAGTGTCTCTGGCATGCATGTCTCCCTTCGTATGGAATGGCTCTATTTGTACAGACTCATTAACAAGTCTCAACGTCTCAAAGTCCCAAGGTCTCAACGTCGTCGATAGTCTATGGTCTATAGTCTATAGTCAAAACCGAAAAGCCTCATCGTTCTGCTTCAGCCTTTAACCATAGACAATCGACCATTGACCATCGACTATAGACTTATCCGCGTTAAGAACTCAAAAAGAACCTATTTCACATCCTTCAGCAACTCAGGCTTCAGGCCGATAAATTCGCAATCGACCTGCGGGCCCGAAAGACGCTCATAAACCTGCAGGATCGAATCTTTCGTGATGTCGCGGCCGCCCAACCCCAGGACAAAGCCGCTGGCCTTCGGCATCTTCGCGCCCGAAGACGCAAGCGCCGAGGAGAGGTCCGAAAAAAGAGGGCCATTGGCGCCCAGCGAAATGCTCTTGTCGACCACGGCGATCTCTTTCGCCTTGGCTAACGCGGCGACGAGCGCCTGTTTCGGAAAAGGCCGGTACGTGATGACCTTTAACAACCCGACCTTCTTGCCCTTGGCGCGCAGGTCATCGATCGTGTCGCGGATCGTCCCGCACACCGACCCCATGGCCACAAAGACCTGATCGGCGTCCTCCAGGTGGTATCCTTCGACGAGCCCGCCGCTCGGCCGGCCAAACGCTTTCTTGAACTCTTCAGCGACCTGCGGGATGATGCCCAGCGCTTCGCGCTGCGTCTGCTCCAGCATATAACGGATCTCAAGGTAATATTCGGGATCCGCTAAAAACCCCATCGTCTGGGGATTCTCGACGTCTAATTTATAGGTGGTGCGATAAGGAGGCAGATACTTGTCGACCTCTTCCTGGGAAGGGATATCGACGACCTCCAGCCCGTGCGTCAGGATGAAACCGTCCATGTTGACCATGACGGGTACCATGACGCGGGGGTCTTCGGCCAGGCGGTACGCCTGCAGGTGCAGGTCGACAACCTCCTGGTTGTTCTCCGCAAAGAGAAGGATCCATCCGGCATCCCGCACGGCCATGACATCCTGCTGGTCGTTCCAGATGTTGATGGGCGCGGAGATCGCGCGGTTGGCGCACGTCATGACCAACGGCAACCGCATCCCCGCGATATTGAAGACCACTTCCGCCATCAATAAAAGCCCTTGGGAGCTGGTGGCGGTGTACGAACGCACGCCCGTCGCCTCAGCGCCGAGAACCACGGACGCGGCGGAATGCTCGCTTTCGACGTTGACGAACTGAGCCTCGAATTCCTTATCCGCGATCATCT
>JBFZAX010000130.1:0-4694 GCA_041308805.1 Candidatus Omnitrophota bacterium
ACGGTCGGCTTTTTCATGTTCATGATCATGCTGGTGGCCGGCCTGGGGACCATCTTGATCTTGCCGGCGATCATCACCGGGTTCCCCCGCGCTGTTTTTGGAGAAGGGAAGGCCAAAATGGTATGCGCGTGCGGCAATTGCGTCCTGATGGCTGTCCTGATCGCCTTGACCGTCGTGTACGTGCTCTTGGGCTATCAAATCACCGGTTTGAACGCGGCCGCCGTGATCGCGATCGCGGTTGTCGCGGTTCTTTCCGGCGCCTGCGCGATCGTCTCCCGGCACCGCCTGTGTGCATCGGAGCCTTTGAAAGAAAGGAAAGAAAGATGAAAAGAGCACTCGGATGGGTCGTTGGGTTCTTTCTGTTTTGCTCGGCCGCGGCCGCGGAGCCAACGGTCGATGAGATCATTGCCAAGGCCAACCACATGGGTTATTATCAAGGCAAGGACGGCAGCGCGCGGGCCACGATGGTCGTCAGCGACTCGCAGGGCCGCACCCGCACGCGGGAGCTGACGATCCTCAAGCTCAATGTCCAGGACGGGGGCGACCAGAAATATTTCGTTTATTTCCATAAGCCCAACGATGTCCGGGGTATGACCTATGTCGTCTGGAAGCATCTGGGCCAAGACGATGACCGCTGGCTGTATCTGCCGGCGATGGACCTTGTGCGGCGCGTGGCCGCCTCGGACAAGCGGTCCAGCTTCGCGGGGACGAGTTTTCTTTACGAAGACATCTCAGGCCGTTCCGTGGATCTGGATAGCCACGAGCTGGTGGGGACGACCGAAAAGTCTTATCAGGTCAAAAACACCCCGAAGGACCCCGGCGCCGTAGAGTTCTCTTACTATGTCGTGGAGATCGATAAGGGGAATTTCCTGCCGATGAAGGCGCAATACTACGATAAAGAGGGCAAGATGTATCGCGTCATCGAGGCCCTGGAGGTCCGGGACGTCCAGGGATATCCGACGATCACGCAGATGAAAGCATCCGACTTAAACTCAGGGGGCTCTACGGTGACGTCTTTTGCCGAGGTCAAATACGACATCGGCATGACGGATGAGATCTTTACCGAGCGCTATCTCAGGAACCCGCCCACGCAATGGATCAAGGGATAAAGTTTGTTAGGGAAAAACGCGCCACGGTCCTTGCCGGTATTTTTTTGGCTGTAGCGGCGTGCTTTGGCTGGCCTTCGGGGGCTGCGGCCGCGCAGCTCAGCGGTTTTTTGGAGACGGCCTTCGGCGCCCGCCTGACCCGCGACGGCCTGACGAAGCATGACAGCTACAATATGCTCGAAGAGCGGGCGCAGCTGAAGCTGCGCCACGCCTTTGCCGGCGAGGACATTTGGGCGGACTGGCGCACGGTTTTCTCTTTTAAGGGCGACCTCGTGCTCGACGGATATTACGACACGACGTTCGACCCGCAGGTCCGCGATCTCAACCTGGCCCTGAGCCCGGCGAGTTTCCTGGATATCAAGATGGGCCGGCAGGTCCTGACGTGGGGGACAGGGGATTACCTCTTCATCAACGATCTCTTCCCTAAGGATTACGTTTCGTTCTATTTAGGCCGGGAGGATGAGTATCTCAAGATGCCCTCCGATGCCTTGAGGCTCTCTTTCTTCCCTAAGGCCGTCAACGTGGACCTGGTGCTGATCGGCGTCTTTGAGCCGAACGAGATCCCTAAGGGTGACCAGCTTTCTTTCTTCGACAGTTTTCAAGGAGGCATCGCCGGCCGGGAGTCCGACCGTTCCTTGCTCGCGCCCGCACGTCAGGCCGAGAATGCCGTTTACGCCGCCCGCGCTTACCGGAATTTCGGCAGCAGCGAAGCGGCGCTGTATCTTTACAGGGGATTTGACCCGATGCCGCGCAGTTACGAAAGCGAGGCCGACCGGGGGCTTTATTATCAGCGGCTCGACGCCTACGGAGGGAGCCTGCGCGGGCCTCTGGCCGGCGGCATCGCGAATGCGGAGATCGGTTATTATCATTCCCCCGAAGACAGCGACGGCAGCGATCGGCTCGTCCAGAACAGCATGTTTAAGGGGCTGGTCGGATACGAAAAAGACCTCGGCAACGACCTGAAGATAGGGCTGCAGTATCAATATGATCAGACGCTGGATTACGGCGCTTACACGCGGGCCCTTTTGCCCGGCGATTATATCTGGGACCAGTACCGCCACCTTTTGACCCAGCGGGTCACCAAATTTTTCAAGAACCAGACCGTCCTGGTGACGATCTTCAATTTTTATTCGCCTTCGAACCAGGACGGCTATTTGCGCTCATCGGTGGCTTATGACATCACGGACCGGTGGAAGGTGACCTGCGGGGTGAATATCCCGTGGGGCGCCGACTATTACACGGATTTCGGGCAGATGAAGCGGAATAAAAATATCTTTGTGCGCGTGCGGTCTTCGTTTTAAAATTCGGAGTGAACGCAGAGTATCGCAGACTGGTTCATTTTGAAGCAGTCGATGGTCAATGGTCTATGGTCGATTGTCGATGGCCAAAGACCAAGACGGCAAGCCGGCCTATCAGGATTATCAAGTGTTTTGGTTCTGACAATAGACTATCGACCATCGACTATAGACTATGAAATCCGATCGTTTCCGGAAAAAATACGTGCGCGCGGCCCTGAACGGCTTTTTTTACGGCGCCCTGCTCCTTATGGGGCCGTTGATAGCTTTCGTGCCGCCGGCCTTCAGTCGCTGGATCGCTGAAGGTGTGGGCCGCGTCGTCTTTTGGGTGGCCCGGCCCGCGCGGCGCGCCGCCATGGAGAACTTCGATATTGTTTTTCCTTCCATGCCGTACCGCCGCCGCCTCATCATCCTGAGAAAATTCTTTGTCGGTTTGACAGCGATGCCTTTCGAGACGATGTATTACGTCCGGCATCTGCCGCAGCTGCGCGTCTTGCGGATCGCCGGCAGGCATCATTTGGACGAGGCGCTGCGGGAGGGCCGGGGCGTTATCTGCGTAGTCGCGCATTTGGGGAACTTTCCGCTGCTGCACCTGAAGCTCGGCTCGCTGGGTTACAAGATCCACACCCTGATGCGGCCTATGCGCAATCCGATGGTCGACAATTATCTGCATCGGTTGCGGGACAGGGCCGGCGTCGGGACGGTCTATTCCCGGCCCCGCCGGGAGGCGGTCGAGAGGATCCTGAAGCTATTAAGGGAGAACTGCCTGGTCTCGGTCCCTATGGACCACGATTTTCGCGAAGACGGGGTCATGGTCGAATTTTTCGGCCGGCCGGCGTCCACCGCCGTAGGCGCGCTCGTCTTGGCCCAGCGCTCCCGCGCGAAGATCATTCCGATGTTCATCGCCGCGGGGCCTGACGGCCGGCCGTGCGTCCATGTTTATCCGGCCGTCGAGCCCGAGCCGGCCGCAACGAAAGAAGAGGCGGTGGTCCTGACGGCCGGCCGGATCAATAAGATCTTTGAGGAGTGGATCAGGGAATATCCGTGGGAGTGGGCCTGGATCCATCGGCGCTGGGGAAGCGCCGGGGCCGCGGGTCGTCCCTGAAGTTTGTCTTGAAAACCCGGGATTTTGCTTTTAAAATATGATGGCCATGTTTCAAAAAAGCGAGCTAAAAAAGGCGGCTGGGCCCAACGGACGGCTGCCTTTTTATTTGCCTCACAAGAGGGGGACGCTATGAGCGAATCAGATTGGAAAATGGCGGATCGTCGAAAGCATCCTCGGATCGCCTGCGATTTCGACATCCGCTATCGCCTCAACGACCAGCCGGATGTGCGGGTGCGCCTGGACGAACATGAGAAGCCCGCTTCCATGGTCAATATCAGCCAGGGCGGGTTGGCCTTTGTCACGGATTCTCCGCTTTGCGAAGGAGAGGAGCTGACGATAAAGTTCAATTTTGAGGCTGCCGGCCAGAGCCGCAGCATTTCCGTCGTCGGCCGAGTCTGCTATTGCATCGGGCTGGCGGACCAGCAGTCGTGCCGCGTGGGCATTGAATTCATCGGCCTGAAGGACGCCGACCAGGAAGCTATCGCCGGATTGATCCGGGAGATCTCGGGAAAAGGGTCATGGCCTTCCCGCTTCCTGAAATAAACTTGTCTGTCGCGAAGCCTCAGAGGACCGAGGCAGAAGAGGAGGAGATATGTTGAGAAGATTAGCAGCGACCTGCGCGGGTATCTGGGCGGCGGCCTGTCTGTGCGGCTGTGCTGCCGTTATCATCGGAGCGGCCGCCGGCGCGGGGACGTCGGTCTGGTATCAGGGCAAGCTGTCGCAGGAGGTCAACGCGTCTTACGACAGGACGATCACGGCGGCGCGCAAGGCGTTGGTCGCCCTGAAGCTGCCGGTCCAGAAAGAGACCCGCAACGTGGACATCGCGCAGCTCAAGAGTGTCTATACCGACGGCAAAGAGATATGGATCGATGTGCGCCGGATCTCGGAGAAGACTTCGCGCGTCGACGTGCGAGTGGGCGCGGTGGAATCGGACAAGACCGCGGCCGACAAGATCCTTCAGAAGGTCCAGACGTATCTTTAGTCTCTCGCAGAAGGCGCATGGTTTTCTGCTCGGGAGGGAGCTTCGGCCCGGCCGGCCGGGCCTCGGGAAATTTTTCTTCACAAAAAAGACAAGTTGTTTTAAAAAAATAAATAATGCATTCCGTGGAATTGTCGTGTCGCTGCGCCCGCCGCGAAAGGATGGCTGCCCCATGATCGAGGCCAGAAATCTTTCGATGCACTACGGTC
>JBFZAX010000131.1:0-3076 GCA_041308805.1 Candidatus Omnitrophota bacterium
CGCCAAAGACGACATAAAGGACTTTGGGCAAAAGCGTCTCGGAGAACCGCTGAAATACGCTCTCGCCGAAAAACCCGGCCGCCACGCCGAACAGGGCATAAACGGCGATGCGCGTCAGGGAAAAGACGCCGTATGTCTTAAGCGCCCGGCCGGGCCCCTCCTTCGTCGCCGCGATATACGAGACCAAGAGCGGCCCGCAGCTCAAAAGGCACGGCCCGGCGCCTAAGACCAGGCCGGTCAAAAAAAGGCTCCCGATCGTCTGCAGCGTCATGGCCGCGCCTTCGTTAGAATTCTTTCTCGGAGAAAACTTCGGCCTGAAATGTATAGATCTGCGTGCCCGGTTCCTTATAGCACGAAGACGGCAGCCCCGCTTTGTGCGAACACAGGGAGCCCAGGAACGTCTCTAAGTCCCAGCCGGTCTCGGTGGCAACCTGAGGCAGGAAGACGCCGGAAGAGAACCCCCGCCGCACGATGACCCCGTCGACGCCCAGGCGGATCTTCCGCCAATCATCGATCAGCTTGGGCTCAGAAAGGACGGAGATCTCAACCTCGATCCCCTTGAGCTCCCCGGCCTCCACGGCGGGGAAACGCGGGTCCCGCGAAGACGACGAGACCGCCATCTCGGCGACGGTCTGATAAATCGGCTCCTCGCTGGTAAATGAACCGATACAACCCCGCAGCTCGCCGGCCTTGTGAAGGGTCACAAAAGCGCCGCGCTTGACGTTGAGCGCGGGGCTCTTTTCGTCAAAACGCGCGGTCTCGCCTTTGACATGCGCTTCCATCGACGCGCGGGCGATCTCCAACAGCCGCTTTCTTTCCTCTTTGGTAAACATATCCACCTCTGTTTGTTCGGATGAAGGCTCCGCTGCCCCATCGCTTCGGGAGACGAGAATACTGACATAGCCGACCACCCGGCTTTTATCCCCGGCCGTATCGCCGGAATTGGCGTAGCGAAGCACGTCGACTCGGTCCGCCTTGCGGACCCGGCCGTAGAGCAATCCCATGACGACGGGTCTTACCCCGCACACATTCCAGCCCGTATCCGCCACTGCCTCCCAAAGACCCCGAGGGTCGTTGTTCTTCATGAATTCGACCGAGCGCCGATCGAGCGCCAGTGTCTCATTGTAATCCTTGAAGTGCGCCAGGTCCGTGCTCGCCACGACCAGGACATTTTTACTGCCGATCGCGCGCCCAAGACCCTGGGCCAGCTTTTCACAATCCTCATACGTCATATCGCCCAAAAGGACCGGGACGACCTTAAAGCCCGGAAGAAGGCTTCTCTGCAAAAACGGCAACTGCACTTCGAGAGAATGCTCTTCTTCGAAAACCCGAGGTTCCGAGAACGCCAATCCCGATGGATCGGCAATAAGGGCATCCGCGAGACCGGAATCGATCTTCAGGTCTCCTAAAGGCGTCCGGAAATATCCTTCCCTGTAAACCGAGGCGCCCTCGTACGGAAACCGGTGGCTCGCCGCTAAAATAACGACGGTCTCGAAGGCGCGCCCGGCAAGGGCCTTATACCCGAAGGCGGCCACGGGCCCAGAATAGATATAACCCGCATGTGGAGAGATCAAGACCAGCGGCGTCCCTTGCGCCGGCGCGACAGCCGCGGCTCCCATGTAGCCGTCGACCATGGCCGAGAGCTCTTCGGGATCCGCCGGATAGAATGCCCCGGCCACATTCGGTTCTTTTACGCCCTGCGCCCAGACTCCCGTCCCGCTCAAGACACAGGACAAAAAGACCGCCAGAATACTGACGGCGCGCCGGTTGGATCTTCGAATATTAATCCCAGATGCCATCGATCTTCTCCCCGCAAAAACCACATTTGCCTTCAGTGACATGGATAGCCGTGATCACATACCCTGCCCGCTCGATGACCGCTTTTCCGCATTTCGGACAATAAGTGTTCTCCGCATCCGTCTCGCCCGCATTCCCGATGTAAACGTATTTCAGCCCGACCTCCCCGGCGATCCGGCGCGCCCGCTCCAGGACCTCTATGGGCGTCGGCGAAAGATGGGCCAGCTTATGCATCGGCCAGAACCTCGAGAAGTGCAGCGGCACGCGCTCCCCGAGGTTCTCCTTGATCCAGGCGCACATCCTGCGGATCTCCTCAGGGTCATCGTTGATACCCGGCAAGAGCAGGTTCGTGATCTCCACCCAGACGCCCTCCTCTTTCAAGATCTTCAGCGTCCTTAAGATATCGGCGACCTTGCCGAGGGTGAATTCGGAATAGAACCTGTCGTTGAAACCTTTTAGATCGATGTTCGCGGCCGAAAGATACGGGCACAATTCCCTCAGGGGCTCCTCGTTGATAAAGCCCGCGGAGTGCATGACGTTGAGGATCCCCTCTTTTTCAGCGAGCTTGGCGATATCGAGCATGTACTCGAAATAGATCGTCGGCTCGGTATAGGTATAGGCGATCACCGGCGCGCCGGACTTCTTGACCTCATCTACGACCTCCTGAGGCGACAGGCTTTTGACCGCGACCTCCTCCGGCAAAGCCTGGGAGATGTGCCAATTTTGGCAGAACTTACACTTAAGGTTGCATCCGACCGTCGCCAGCGAAAAAGCTTTGGCGCCCGGCAAGACATGGAACAAAGGTTTCTTTTCAATAGGATCGACGTGGAGAGAACAGGGCTTACCGTAGACCAGGGTATAAAGGACCCCTCCCTGATTTTCCCGGACTCCGCAAAACCCGCGTTTTTTGGGAGCGATGACGCATTGGCGCGGACAGAGGACGCACTGGACGAGTTTCTCGCCCAAAGAAGTGTAATAGCTCGCCTCATGAAGTCCCTGGGCTGAAAAAAGAAGCGCCGGCGCAAGCATCAAAAAGACGCCAGCCGATAACAAAAGCGAGAAAAAAACGGATCTTTTCATGGCAGGGGCCGCATCGGGGAACTAAACGAACGAGGAACAGGACAAAATTGAAAATATCTTGTAGGGAACAGGCATGCCTGTTCCCTACATCTTAACAAAGATAGCAGTGCTGCAATTTGCCAAGCAAATCGACAGAGTCCTGCCGTAAATTGCACATCCTTGGAGCAGCGCGACACCGAAATCTTCAATCCACGGCACT
>JBFZAX010000132.1:0-14725 GCA_041308805.1 Candidatus Omnitrophota bacterium
ACCGGCGCAGCCCTGGGCGGGATCGATGACGCCATGGATGACGGCGCCGGCAAGGGGGCTGCGATGGGAGCGACCGTGGGCGCTTCCCGGATGAGGTCTGAGAATCTGGAGAAGAAAACTGAGGCTCAAGTTGGCGCCGCGGACGCGCAGGCCGAGCAGGCCCAGGCGAATACCCAGGAGTATACCCGGGCGTACTGCGCCTGCATGGAAGGTAAAGGCTATAGTATCCGCTGATAGCAAGCAGCCAGTGAGGAGCGATATGAGAAGAGCCGATCGTTGGGCATCGGGTATTTTTCTTTTGGTCTTTGTTGCCGGCTGCGGGACGCTGGGGCCGAAGACGATCTCCAGGGACCGGACTGTCTATGACGACCATATCGCCGAGTCCTGGAAGAAGCAGATGCTTTTGAACATCGTCAAGCTGCGCTACGCGGATCTGCCTACGTTCCTCGATGTCTCCTCTATCATCGCCCAATACGGGATCGAACAGCAGGTCAACGCGGACGTCGCTTTTGGCTGGCCGGTTGAACCCGGCAGCAACGGCGCGGGCGCAGGCGGTTACTACAGGTATTCCGACAAGCCGACGATCACCTACACGCCGCTCAGCGGCCAGAAGTTCACGAGAAATCTCCTGACGCCTATCCCGCCGATGGGGATCGTCGCCATGGTCCAGAGCGGCTGGCCCGTCGATCTTATCTTTTCTATATGCGTGAAATCCATCAACGGCCAGATGAACTATTCTTCCAGGGATACGGGGAAGAAACATGAACAGTTTTTGAGCCTGATCACGCTCTGGCGGGAACTCCAGGATGAAAACGTCGTGGATTTCAGGACTGAAAGGACGGAGGAGAAGGAGAGCCTCATCTTTTTGATCATGCCGGACGGGCTGTCGCCGGAGAACAGGGCGAAGCTGGAGAGCGCCCGTGACATATTGGGCCTCAAATCCGATAACAATAAGTATACGGTCGTCTTCGGGAAGCTTCCGTCGAATTCCGCCGAGATCGCGCTCTTGACGCGGTCGATGATGGAGATCCTGATCGAGATGTCATTCCTTGTCGAAGCTCCCGAAGAACACATCCGTAAGAAATTCGTCAAAGAATGGGAGATCTCCGGCCTTCAGGAGACCCCGTTGATGCGCATCCGTTCGGGGAAGGAGCGGCCGGCCGAGGCGTTCGTCGCGATCCCCTATCACGGCTATTGGTTCTGGATCGACGACGGCGATCTTCCTACGAAGCGCAACTTTACCCTTTTGATGATCTTTCTTTCATTGACGGAGACGGATCAGAAGGCGGGCGCCGGTCCGCTCATTTCTATTTAACGGAGGAGAGCTTATGTATAACAGGGGCATATTTCGGCGCGTTCTGGTTTTGTCGTCACTTGTTTTCTTTTTGGTCAGCGGGCTCGCCCTGGCTGAAGAGACAGCGGCCTCTTCGGGCCGGCGGCCGCGGATCGGTCTGGTTTTAGGCGGCGGCGGGGCCAAGGGGGCTGCTCACGTCGGCGTGCTGAAGGTCTTAGAGGAGTGCCGCGTCCCCATAGATTTCATCATCGGCACCAGCATGGGTTCGATCGTCGGCGGGTTTTATGCGTCGGGTCTGTCTCCGCAGGAGATGACCGCGATCATGAGCGAGACCGACTGGGTCGATCTTTTCAGCGACAAACCTTCCGAAAGTTATCTGCCGCTGCGCCTCAAAAGAGAGGATACCCGCCTCATGCGTTTTGAGCTGGGCATCACGAAGAAGGGGATCGCGCTTCCCCGGGGCGCGATCGGCGGCCAGAAGCTGGAGTTCATGCTTAAGCAGCTCACGATGCACGTGGCGGATGTCGAGAATTTCGATCAGCTGCGCCTTCCGTTCCGGGCCGTGAGCACGGACCTGAGCACCGGAGAGGTCGTGGTGATGGGGGAGGGGAGCCTGCCGAAAGCGATGCGCGCGAGCATGTCGATCCCGGGTGTCTTTCCTCCGATGGAGCTTGACGGGAGGATCCTGGTCGACGGTTACGTCGTCAACAATGTGCCGGTCGAGGTCGCCCAGCAGATGGGCGCGGATATCCTGATCGGAGTGGATGTGGGCGGCAAGATGGGCAAGGCGCGCACGGACATGTCGCTCATGGAGATCATGGCACAGTCCAGCGACATCCTGGCGCGGCAGAACGTGGAGCGGTCGCTGGCCCTTTTGACCGAGAAAGACCTTCTGATCAGTCCGGTATTAGACGATGTCAAACCGGATAGCTTCACCAAGACGCCTGAGGCGGTCGATATCGGCGAGGCGGCGGCGCGCCAGCTCTTAGACAAGATCAAACGGTACAGCGTCAGCGAATCCGAGTATCGGGAGTATCTGACCCGGCAGCGCGGCAAGCCGATGAAGGAGATCGTCGTTGAGTTTATCGAGGTCGAGCCTCCGGCCCGCGTCAGCGAGGCGCGCGTCCGCGGCCAGCTGAAGACCAGGGTCGGCGAGCCCCTGGATCCCGTGCGGCTGCAGAACGACCTGACGCGCATCTACGCCCTCGGGGATTTCGAGACGGTCGATTTCAAGATCGCGAAGAAAGATGGAAAAGAGGGAGTGGTGATCTCCACGAAGGCGAAGGATTGGGGTCCGAATTATCTGCGTTTCGGCATGAATTTTTCCTCGGATTCCCAGGGGGACAGCTATTACGGTTTGTTGACGGAGTTCCGCATGACGCAGCTGACGAAGCTCGGGACGGAGTGGCGCACGGTCATGGAGTTCGGATCGGACCAGGCGATCCTGTCGGAGCTCTACGCGCCGCTGGACATAAGGAACTTCTTTTTCGTGGATCCGTATTTCAAGGCGCAGCGGCGTTTCACGGATGCCTATGACGGCGATACCCGGGTCGCGGAATACGAGGCCAAAGAAGTGGGCGGCGGCCTGGACGTGGGCGTCAACTTCAGCTCGTTGGCGGAAGGCCGCGTGGGGATCGTCCAGCGGGTGATCGACGCCAGTCCCTCGACGGGCAACGATCCCGATCTGCCCGAGTACGACAGCCACAGGAACGCGGGGCTCCGGGGCCGGCTGGTCTATGACCAGCTCGATAACCACGGGTTCCCCAAGAACGGGATCGTTTCGGAGCTGGATTTCTTTTCCGGGATCGAGGAGCTCGGTTCCGATGATTCTTATAATAAGCTTGAGTTCAATATCAGCAAGGCCAAGACCTACGGCGGCAAGCACACTTTCATCGGTTCCCTGGCCGGGGGCACGGTCTTTAACGAAGACGCGCCGTATTTTGATCAGAACAAGCTTGGCGGGTTCCTCCATCTTTCGGGCTATGCCGATGACCAGCTCAGGGGCCAGCATAGCGCGCTGGGCCGGCTGATCTATTATTACAAGGTCGGTTCGATCGGACCCTCGGAAGTCCTCAGGAACGGGATCTATGTCGGCGCGGCCTTCGAGGCGGGCAATGCCTGGGAGGATTCGGGAGATGTCTCAATAGACGATCTTCTGCTCGGCGGCACGGTCTTTCTGGGCTTTGAGAGCTTCTTCGGCCCGATTTACGCGGGATATGGCCAGACCGAAGGGAGCGAAGAGGGACGATTCTACGTGTTCATGGGAAAGGTGTTCTGATGAAAATAATTCTGGGCGTGGTCTTGGCCGTTGTCGCGTTCGCGCTCCATCTCTGGAGCGCGCTGGCCCTTTATTTCCGCGGACCTTCTTCTCTCAGGCTGCCGCTGGCGATCTTTTACGGGGTCGCCGTCATCGCATGGATCTTTTTCAGCCGAAGGAAGCGGCGCGCCCTGTGCTTGAGCCTTCTGGCGTTTTTGGCGGTGGCGCTGTGGTTCAGCGCGATCAAGCCGCCGAAGAATGCCGCGTATCCGCCGGAACTCGCCATGGCGCAGGTGGATTTCAACGGCGACCTGGTGACGGTGCGCGGGGTGCGCGACTGCGATTACCGCACGAAAGAAGATTTCGACGTCCGCTATGAGACCCGTACTTATGATCTCAGGGACCTTAAGACCCTGGACGTGATGGTGAACTATTGGGGGATGAGCTCGGTCGCCCATACGTTCCTGAGCTACGGCTTTTCCGACGGAAGATATCTTTCGGTCTCGATCGAGATCCGGCCCGAGGTCGGCGAAAAATACGGCATGCTCGCGGGGTTCTTCAAGCAGTATGAGCTGATCTATATCTGGGGGGATGAGCGGGATTTAGTGAGGCTGCGCACCAACTATAAAGGCGAGCAGGTCTATCTTTATCGCGCGTCCTGGTCCCCTGAGGTCATCCGCAAGCTTTTTGTGACGATGCTGCAGCGCACGCAGGGGCTTTATGCGACTCCCCAGTTCTATAACACGGCGACGCAAAGCTGCACCAATACGATCGGCAATGATATTATCGCCGCCCATATCATGAAGATCCCCTGGTACAAGCGCAGGCTTGCGACAGGGGGAATAGACCGCCGGCTCTATGCAGGGGGAGTCTTGGAGACCCGGGGAAAGCCTTTTGAGGAGTTGCGCAAGGAGGCTTTGATCGACGACCGGGCCAGAGCGGCGGATAAGGACCCTGATTTTTCCGTAAAGATACGCACGCACTTGTTTGGGGAAAAGTGAACCCCGTCTTCCCCGGGTCTTAAGACTTGGGGCTTCAAGCCGCGCAGAGTGAACCCCGAGCAGTAAATCATTCGCCTTTATCTTTCGGGCCAAAGCCATAGATTTCCGCGAGGGATTAATATTGTTGCGAATTTAATAAGGAAGAGTATGATAATTGAATTGTTTCGCCCTCGTGCAGCGGCATGGGGCCTGGGTATGGCGCTGGATTTTGCAGCCCGTGGGCAATAACATCGTTTTCGTATGCCCAATCCGCATCTTCCCAGGGGCGCTGCAGACAGCCGCATAATAATACGAACGGCCGGTCCAGCGGTTTTTTGTAGCTCGCGGTTAAGAGAAAGGAAGGTTGTATGAAGAAGGCGTTGGGATGCTTATTGATGATCATGGGGTTCTCGGTATTTTCGTTGGCAGCGGCCTGGGCTGATGAAGGGGCGGCAGGATCAGACCGTTGGCAGGTGACTCTTGAGGCGAATGGATGGTTGCCCGAAGTCATGGGTCCGGTGACAACGACCAGCGGCGTCAGCAAGGTCAAGCTTGACCTGACAGATTATCCGTCGATGATCGATGAGGTCAGGATGATTTTGATGGGCCGGGCGGCCATACAAAAAGGGCGCTTTTCAATCTTCTATGATGGATGGTATATAAAACTTTACGATGAGACTCATAGCTCGACATCTTCGTCAGAGGTGACTTTTTGGAATTTGATCGAGGAGCTGGGGGCTTCGTTTGATACCGCTCATTGGGCCGTAGGCGCAGCGGATAAAAAGAATCTGGGTTTCGAGATCTTGGGCGGCGCCCGCCATGTCTATTTGCGGCAAAAAGGATCCGCCGATGCGCCGTTGCTCGGCTTGAGCCTCGGAGTAGATAAGACCTACCAATGGGTGGATCCGTTTATCGGCGGGCGGCTGACGTTGGATCTAACGGACCAGGCCAGCGTTTCGCTCAGGGGGGATATCGGCGGCGGGGCATCTTCCGGCTTCCTCTGGAACGGGGTCCTTCGGATGAAATACTATTTTACCAAGAACAAGAACTGGTTTACGACCATCGGCTACAGAGGAATGAATACGGACTATAAAAGAGGGGACTTTAAATACCAAGTCGATTACTATGGCCCCGAGACATCCCTGGGGTTTACTTTTTAGGTTAGGGCAAAAACAAAAAAGGAGGAAGTGATGAGGGCGATGGGGTTGGTGGTTCTGGCAGTGATGTTTTCTTTTGCAGGATCTGTTCTCACCGCGCAGGCGCAGGATGCCGCGGGCGTGGCGGTGAAGACGGAGAGCGCGCTCGGGTTCGGCGGTATCGTGGCCCAGGGGGCTTCGGCGACCATGACCGTGGAAGCGATCGATAAAGAGAGCCGCAAGGTGACGCTGAAGGATGACAAGGGCGAGACGTCCGTCGTCAAGTGCGGTCCGGAAGTCCGCAATTTCGACCAGATCGCCGTGGGCGATACGGTCAAGATAGACCTGGTCCAATCCGTGAGCATCATGGTTTCCGGCGAAAAGACTTCTCCGTCGCGCTCGGAGAGCGTTGAAATGGAGCGGGCCGCTTTAGGGGAAAAGCCTTCGGGCACCATCACTAAGACGATAGAAGCGACGGCGGTTGTCAAGGAGATCGATCACGCCAGCCGGACCGTGACGCTGGAAGGTCCCCAAAAGACGTTGACCGTCATGGTCGACAAAAGCGCCACGAATTTTGACAAGGTGAAGATCGGCGATATGGTCAATATCGAGGTCGTCGAAACATTGGCCATCGCTGTGACGAAATAGCGCAGGAGCTCTAAGCCATCTGCTTTGATGGCGCGGGGTAGATAGCCGTGGCAAAGGGCCCGCTGTTTTTCGGCGGGCCTTTTGTCTTTGATCTCTCGCAGGGAGCCCCGGTCTTTGGCCCGAGGCTGAAGGCACATGGGTTTTTGCTCCGGGGGAAGCCTCAGCCGGGACGAGGGGCTCTGCTTTTTGTGCTATGCTTATGGATAGCTGGATGTTTTGCGCCAGGATCATTTGACCTTGGGCAGCTTCGGGGGTAAGATAAAAAAGGGGAGAGGGAGGGTCCATGGGGCCTGATTACGGCGGTATCGAAAAAAGAAGGTTTTTGAGGGTCAGCGACAGCCTGGTCGGGAAATATTCCGGGGAGCGCTCCAAGAACATCGCCATGAAGATCGGGGGCCTTGAGATCGATTCCCGGTTGGTTGACCTGAGCGAAGGAGGGATGGCTGTTTTTTCCAGATATCTCATCCCCCGCGCGACTCTCCCGTTGCTGCGTTTTCATCTGCTGGCTCAGGAGATCACGGCTGAGGGCAGCGTTGTCCATAAGGACATGATCAAGGGGGGCGGGTATCGTTTGGGTATCCGGTTCGAGGGGATGAGCGCGCAGAGCCGCACGACGATCTCCAACTTTGTGAAACTGGTCTTTAACCGCGAAAGAGCCGATCAGGGAAATGCGGGAGGAGCGGCTGAGAAAGAGGGGCTTATATGAATTATCCGGTCCTAGGCAAGTTCCTGTTAGGGGCGGCGGTCGTCTTGGGGATGGCCGCGGCCGCGCGGGCGCAGGAAGAGAGCCCGAAGGCGCCGGAAGCCGCCGCGGTCCCTGCGCTGGAGTCTAAAGATTTTTCGGCGCTGGTCGGGACGCCGGGTTTCAGCGGGATGCTGCTCAACAATCATTTCAAGCTTTATCAGGGCTATGTCAAGAATACCAATGCTCTCCTGGAGAAGCTCGGCGCGTTGCGCGCCGCAGGCCAGGACCGCGGCCCTGAATACGCCGAATTGAAGCGCCGGCTGGGGTGGGAGTATAACGGCCTGCTCCTGCATGAGTATTATTTCGAGAACCTGGGCGGTAACGAGGCGCTGGATCCCGAAAGCGCGCTCGCGAAAAAGATCGCCGAGGATTTCGGCAGCTTCGAGGAGTGGAAAAACGATTTCATCTCTACCGGCTTGATGCGCGGCATCGGGTGGGTCGTCCTTTATCTGGAGCCGCGGGCCGGGAGGTTGGTCAACAGCTGGGTCAACGAGCACGACACGGGGAACCTCGCGGGCGCCAGGCCGCTATTGGTGATGGATGTCTTCGAGCACGCGTTTATGACCGACTACCAGCTCGATAAGGCCAAATATATCGAGGCGTTTTTCAAGAGCGTCGATTGGAAGAAGGCCGCGCAGAGATTCGCCCAGTAAGCTTCAGGAGGAAGCCATGATGATCGAGGTGCCGCAAGAGATATTGATGTTCGCCGCAGCAGGCCTTTTGGCGGTCATCCTGGTTTTGGCCGTTATCCTGAGGAACCTGTCCAGGGAGATGGCTGATTTAAAGGAAGAGTACGCCCGTTGCCGTCAGTCAGGGGAAAAGCAGGACAAGCTCATTGAGGCGCTGCAGGACGCCCTGTCCCTGCTTTCCGAGAGGGCGAAAAAAAGCGCTCCCGGGGAGCCGCCCCGCTTCGATTCATGAAGAGGAAGACTTTTTTCTCGCAGATCCCGAAGGGAAGAGGCAAGATGCTGCGCGAAAAAAAAGGCGTTTTTCTCACATTGCTCGGGCTCGTCTTTGTCGCCGCGTTCATCGCGTTCTTCGTCCATAAGATGCTGCGCCGTCATTTCGAGAAGCCCAAGGTCAGCGCGGCCGATGAACGGACGCTGATTCAGGCAGGGGTGAATGCGGAGACCTACGATTCGACTTACGATTCGATCCTTAAGAAGGTCGGAGAGGTCAATCAGAAGACCGCGGCGCGCGAAAAGGAGTATGAAGCGGCGATGCCGGGGACAGGGACCGATGGCGTTTTTTAGGTCCTTTATTATTTTTGTGGTTTTGATATAATCTGACAGTCATAGAGAAAGGATCCCGGAAGGGAACACGGTTCGCCTTTCTTGAGCCGGCCCGCGTGAAGGCCGGATATCCATAGATCCCTTAGAGATGTCCCATAAAGCTTTCGTCCCCAAGATCGTGACGGTCTTGCGGGAAGGATATAATTTTCGTTTGTTCTCAAATGACCTCCTCGCGGGCCTCATCGTCGGGTTCGTCGCCTTCCCGCTTTCCATCGCCTTTGCCATCGCTTCGGGCGTCTTGCCTCAGCAGGGTTTGATCACCGCTTTTGTTGCCGGGCTCCTCATCTCCTTGTTTTCCGGAAGCCGCGTCCAGATCGGCGGGCCTACCGGCGCCTTTGTCGTTATCGTCGCCTCTATCGTCCAGAAACACGGATATGACGGTTTGGCCCTGGCGACGCTCATGGCCGGCGGTCTCTTGATCGTCATGGGGTGGATGCGGCTGGGGGATGTCATCAAGTATATCCCTTATCCGGTGACCGTGGGTTTCACCAGCGGCATCGCCCTGGTCATCTTTACCACCCAGATCCCCGATTTTTTCGGGTTATCCCTCAAAGATATCCCCGAGTCTTTTCTCGGGAAATGGGCGGTTTATGGGCGCGGCCTCGGCGCGGCCGACCTTTCGTCGTTCGTCGTGGGCCTGTTGACCGTCCTCATCATATTTCTTTGGCCCCGCGTGACGAAGAGGGTCCCGGGAGCGTTTGTCGCCGTCATCGCGATGACGGTCTTTGTCAGCCTGGGGCATCTGCCCGTTGAGACTATTTCCACCCGTTTCGGCGTTTTGTCCAGCCGGCTGTCCTGGCCCCAGCTGCCCGTGTTCTCATCGGAGGCCGTCAGGAGCCTTTTTCCCTCGGCCGTCACGATCGCGCTGTTGGCCGGGATCGAATCCCTGCTTTCGGCGGTCGTGGCTGACGGGATGCTCGGCACCCGTCACCGTTCGAACATGGAGCTTATCGGGCAGGGGGTGGCGAATGTTTTTTCTCCTTTGTTCGGGGGGATCCCGGCGACGGGCGCCATCGCCCGCACCGCGACCAACATCAAGAACGGCGGCCGCACGCCTGTCGCGGGCATCGTGCACAGCGTGGTCGTCCTCGGTCTTTTTCTTTTCTGCGGGAAATGGGCCGGATACATCCCTTTGCCGGCGCTGGCAGGGATCTTGATCGTCGTGGCTTATCAGATGAGCGAGTGGCGCCATTTCAGGAAGCTGCTGAAGAGCCCCCGCAGCGATGTCCTCGTCCTTTTGCTGACGTTCGGCCTGACGGTGCTTGTGAACCTGACCGTGGCGATCCAGGTCGGCGTCATCCTGGCGGCTTTTCTTTTTATGCATCGCATGGCTGAGATCTCCCAGATCAGCCTCATCGATGACGTCAACGGCAACGAGACGATGAGCGAATACGCCGGAGTTCCAGACGGCATCGAGATCTTTGAGATCAACGGCCCGTTTTTTTTCGGGGCCGTGGACAAGTTCCGCGACGCGATCTCTTCCTTTGAGAGGTTGCCGCAGGTCTTGATCCTGCGCATGAGCGCGGTGCCCGCGGTCGACGCGACGGCGGTCAGCGCCGTAGAAAGGCTTTTGGACTCCGCCCAGGCGGACGGGACGCGCGTCATCTTTGCGGGCGTCAACAAGCGTGTGTTCAGGGTTCTTCATAAGGCGGGGATCGTCAAAAGGATCGGGATCGAGCATATACTGGCGGACGTGCCGCTCGCCCTTGCCCAGGCGATCGCGTTGCTGGGCAAGAAATAAGTTTATAGCTGGGTTGCAAGGTCCCAAGGTCATGGTGAAGGTTGACCTTCGGCGGTGGTTGGGGTATGATAGGTCTGCTTCAGATGCAGTTTTATGTCTGGTCGGGTAGGAGAAAAGAGAGGAGAGAAAGTCATGACAAAATCAATCAAAGGGACCAAGACGGAGAAGAATCTTTTGGCCGCGTTCGCGGGGGAGTCGCAGGCGAGGAACCGCTATACGTATTTTGCCTCGGCGGCTAAAAAAGAAGGCTACGAGCAGATGGCCAACATCTTCCTGGAGACGGCTGAGAACGAAAAAGAGCACGCCAAGATATTCTTCAAGTTCCTGGAAGGCGGCGACGCCGAGATCACGGCGAGCTATCCGGCCGGGATTATCAAAGACACGAAGAGCAACCTGGAGGCTGCGGCAGCCGGGGAGAACATGGAGTGGACGGCCCTCTACGCCGATTTTTCAAAGGCGGCCAAAGACGAGGGTTTCCCCGAAGTGGCGCGCGCCTTTGAGCAGGTCGCCAAGGTCGAGAAGTTCCACGAGGCGAGATACCGCAAGCTGATCAATAACATCGCCAGCGGCGAGGTCTTCAAAAAGAAGGCGCCGGTGAAATGGCATTGCATCAATTGCGGATACGTCTTTGAGGGCAGCGAGGTCCCGAAGGAGTGCCCGGCGTGCAAGCATCCGCAGGCGTACTTCGAGGTGCTGGCGGAGAACTTCTAAGGATGGAGGGGCCCAAAGTCCCAAGGTCCCAACGTTTCAAGGTCTCACGTAGGGAACAGGCATGCCTGTTCCCTACGTTTTTTTTTGGAGAGGCTTTGTCGCTGCGTTGTTTTTTGGGGGTCGTTGGTCTATAATAGAACCATCTTGTTCATGATCCCGGAGGCGTGATGGTCGAACAGGGGAACGGCGGGGCAAAGATTGAATGGGACCCGGCCACGCAGGAGCGGTTCAAGGCGTTGATCGGCAAGATGCCCGTTTTTTTGCGGCCCGTGGCGGAGAAAAAGGTCTCGGATAAAGCCGAAAGCCTGGCGCGGGCGCAAGGCCGTTCGCTGATCACCGAAAAAGATATGGTGGACGCCTTTTTCGCCGAGACGCCTTTTGGGTTCCAGGGCTTGATGAAGAACGACCTGACGGAGGTTGGCATCGATTACACCCGGTATGGCCATGCTAAATGAAGCCGGCCCTTTGAACAGGGACGAGATCAGCGGCGTCCTCTATCGCCGATGGGTGTGCGCCTCGCCGCGGGCCGCCCTTTTGCTGGTGCATGGGCTCGGCGGCCACAGTGACCGGTGGGATTTCCTCGCCGGTTTTTTTCTTGCCCACGGGATCTGCTCGTATGCCCTGGAATTGAGGGGGTTCGGGGAGGCCGACGGCCTTAAAGGGCATATCGACTCTTTTGACGTCTACTTCAACGATATCCGGGCATTGCGCGGCATCATCCGGCGGGAGAGCGGAACACGGAAGATCTTTCTCGTCGGAGAAAGCATGGGTGGCCTCATCGCCTTTCTGACCGCGGGCCTGGAGCCGAGCCTTTGGGGCGGCCTCATCTGTCTTTCTCCCGCTTTCAAGAGCCGGTTGAAGTTCAGCTGGCGGGAGCGCCTCGCGATCCTCCTGTCGATGGCCTTTAATCCAAAGGCCCGGTTCCGGATGCCTTTTGATTCCCGGATGTGCACGCGCGACGCCGACCGGCAGAAGGCGATGGACGCCGACAGCCGGGAGCACCGGTGGGCGACGGCAAAATTGCTCTCCAATATTTCTTCAGGCGCCCGCCGCGCGCATTTATTAAAAGACAGGATCGGGATGCCGGTTCTCTTTTTGACAGCGGGTGACCTGGACGCGCTTGTGGATCCCGGGGGAGCGCGCCGGATCTTCGACGGCCTGGCGACCGCGGACAAGAACTTACTCCGTTATCCCGAAATGCTTCACGCGCTGTCCATCGAGTCGGGCCGCGAAAAGATATTTCAGGATATGTTGGCATGGATGAATGCGAGGATCCTTCCGGAGGCCGCGTGAAATACATCTTGGCCATCGATCAGGGGACGACCGGCAGTCGGGCGGTCTTATACGATGTCCGGGGCCGCTGTATCGCCAGCGCTTATCAAGAGTTCCGCCAGTACTTTCTCAGGCCCGGCTGGGTGGAGCACGACCCGCGGGAAATATGGGCGAGCGTCGCTCATTCGATCCAGCGGGCGCTGCGGCAGGTCCCGTCGGCAAAGATCGCGGCCATCGGCATCACCAACCAGCGGGAGACGACGGTGCTGTGGGACAGGGATACGGGGCAGCCCGTCTTTAACGCGATCGTCTGGCAGTGCCGGCGGACTGCCGGCCGTTGCGAGGCCCTGAAAGCCCAAAGAGGGGAGTCCGCCTTTTTCCGCAGCCGGACCGGCCTTCCCATCGACGCTTATTTCTCGGCCACAAAGATCGAGTGGATCTTAAGGAACGTGCCCGGGGTCCTGGCGCGGGCGAAGAGGGGCAAGATCCTTTTCGGAACGACGGACGCCTGGGTGCTGTGGAAACTGACCGGCGGCCGGACGCACGCGACCGACTATACTAACGCATCGCGGACCATGCTCTTCAATATCGTCAATAAGGAGTGGGACGCGGACCTGTTGAAACGGTTCCGGATCCCGTCACAGATACTTCCCGGCGTTCAGGGGTCTTCTGGGGTCTTCGGCCGCACCGTCCGCTCCGGCCGGTTAGCCGCGGGCATCCCGATCTGCGGCGTGGCCGGCGACCAGCAGGCGGCGCTCTTCGGCCAGGCGTGTTTTGACCCGGGGACGATCAAGAATACGTACGGCACGGGGTGCTTTATTCTGTTGAACACCGGTCCGCGCAGGCCTGTCTCTAAGCACGGGCTGATCACGACGCTGGCGTGCGACGGCCGCGGCAGTCCGGTCTATGCGCTGGAGGGATCGGTTTTTATCGCGGGGGCCGCAGTCCAGTGGTTACGCGACGGCCTCAAGGTCTTGCGCACCGCTGCTTCGTCCGAGTCGATGGCGCGGTCCCTTTCCGATAACGGGGGCGTTTATTTTGTGCCGGCGCTGGCGGGGCTGGGCGCGCCTTACTGGGATGCGGCGGCGCGCGGCGCCGTCTATGGGATAACCCGGGGCACGACCGCGGCCCATTTGGCGCGCGCGGCGCTGGAGGCGATGGCCTATCAGACCAAGGATGTGCTGGACGCCATGCAAAAAGATTCGGGGCTTAGGATCAGGAGCCTCAAGGTCGACGGCGGCGCCGTCGAGAATGATTTTTTGTGTCAGTTCCAATCGGATGTCCTGGGTTTCGGCGTGGTTCGGCCGAAGGTGATCGAAAGTACCTCATTGGGCGCCGCCTATCTGGCCGGACTGGCCGTCGGCTATTGGAAAGACGCGGCTCAGATCAGGAAGATCTGGCGGCCGGACAGGGTCTTTAAGCCACGTATGCCGGCCTCTGCGTCGGCTGCGTTGTATCGCGGATGGCAGGCCGCGGTCCGGCGGACACTCACCGCATGATCCCTTACGATGTCCTCATCATCGGCGCCGGCGTCGTCGGCGCCGCCATCGGCCGGGAGCTCTCCCGTTACCGTCTCTCCGTCGCGCTCCTCGAGAAAGAGGAGGAGTGCGGCTTCGGCGTCTCCAAGTCCAACTCCGGCATCATCCACCCCGGGACCCAGATCCCTGCGGGTAAGCTCAAGGGCTGTCTTTGCGTCCAGGGCAACAGGCTGATGCGCCGGATATCCCGCGAGCTGGGCGTCGATTTCAAGGAGGTCGGCGAGCTGATCGTCGCGTTCGACGAGGTCGAAGCCGGGCGTTTAAGGGAAATAAAAAAAGAAGGTGAGGCGCTGGGTGTTCCAAGATTGCAGATCGTCGACAAGAAATGGCTTAAGGCCCATGAGCCTAATCTTTCCGATGAAGCCGTCGCGGCGCTCTTTGCCCCGACCGCCGGAATTATCAGCCCGTACCGCCTCGTCTATGATCTTTGCGAGAATGCGCTGAAGAACGGCGCTGAGATCCATACCGGACAGCGGGTGACGCACATCGCGCGGACCGGCGGAGACTTTGAGATCGCTACGGCGCAAAGGAGCTTCAAGGCCCGGTTCGTCGTCAACGCGGCCGGTCTCTTGGCGGATGAGGTCGCGCGCATGGCCGGCGTCGGCGATTTTACGATCACGCCCCGAAAGGGAGAAGAATTCATCTTGGATAAGAAAAAAGAGTGCATCGCCAACCATCTGCTCTTTCCGTTGCCCACCAAGCTCTCGAAGGGGATCCTGGTGATCAAGACAGCGGACGGGAACCCGATGATCGGCCCGACCGCCCAGGACGGCTGCGATAAGGAGGACCTGTCGACGTCGCAGGAAGGTCTGCACAGCGTCCTCGCCGGCGCGCAGAAGATGATCCCGTCCATCAGCGGCGCGGACATCATCGCCTATTTCGCGGGCCTGCGGCCTGCGGCCGGGGGTGATTTTATCATCCGGCGGGAGCCGCGCGCGCCCGGGTTCATCAATGTCGCCGGCATCCAGTCGCCCGGTTTGACGGCTGCGCCGGCCATCGCCTTAATGGTCGCTGGCCTGCTGAAGGCGAGCGGTTTGGCGATGAGAAAGAAGCTCGTCTTCCGCGGCCAGCAGCGGGAGATGGCGCATCTTTTTTCCGTTCCGCTTTCGTT
>JBFZAX010000133.1:0-3659 GCA_041308805.1 Candidatus Omnitrophota bacterium
TCCTGTCGGCGAGGTCATCGCGTCATGGGCCCGTCCGAACGGGCTTTCCATCTCGCGGGTGCGCGTGCCGATAGGGGTCATCTTGATCATCTATGAGTCCAGGCCGAATGTCACCTCAGATTGCATCGGGCTGTGCCTTAAATCCGGCAACAGCGTGATCTTAAGGGGCGGAAGCGACGCGAGACATTCCAATGCCGCTATTTTCAAGATATTGAAGAAGGTTGCCAGCGATGCCGGCCTGCCGGCAGAAGCTGTCAATTTAGTCGAGAGCACGGACCGGCGGGCGGTGGATTTTCTCTTGGGGCTCGACTCGTTGATCGATCTCGTCATGCCGCGGGGCGGGGAATCGCTGATCCGCCGGGTCCGCGACAAGGCGAAGATGCCGGTGATCAAGCATTTCAAGGGGGTCTGCCATGTTTTTGTCGACGCCTCCGCTGATTTCGCGACGGCGCAACGGATCGCCCTGAACGCCAAGGTCCAGCGTCCGTCTGTTTGCAACGCGATGGAGACCCTTTTGGTGCATGAAAGGATCGCCGGGGATTTTCTGCCGACGATGATCGAGGCGTTGCAGGACGCGGGCGTCGAGATCCGCGGGTGCGCGAAGACCCGGCGGCTGGTGCGGGGGCTGAAAAAAGCGACCGAAGAAGATTGGTCGACGGAGTACCTGGACCTGATCCTTTCGGTCAAGGTCGTGACCGATGTCCGGGAGGCCATTGGACACATCAACCGTTACGGTTCCGGCCATTCCGACGCGATCGTGACCAATGACGCGGCGAATGGAGAGCTTTTCCTGCGCGATGTCGATTCGGCCTGCGTCTACGTCAACGCGTCGACCCGGTTCACCGACGGCGGGCAGTTCGGGTTGGGCGCAGAGGTCGGCATCAGCACGGATAAGTTGCACGCCCGCGGGCCGATGGGGATCAGGGAGCTGACGACGTATAAGTACGTCATCAGGGGCAGCGGGCAGGTACGTGAATAAGAATGTCACCGTGTCACCGTCTTAGTCTATAGTCAATGGTCGATAGTCGATTGTCAATGGATAAAAGTTGAAGCAAAAACGATGAGGCCTTTCGGCTTTGACTATAGACCATAGACTATGGACTATCGACTTCTTTGGGGCCTTGTGTTTTTGTGTCCTTGCGATTTTAAATTATGAAGATAGGTATCCTCGGCGGCACCTTCAACCCGATCCATTACGGCCATCTGATCTTAGGCGAGCAGGTATTGGGTCAGCTGGGCCTCGACCGGGTGATCTTGGTTCCGACGTATCTGCCGCCGCATAAGAGCGGCGCCGGCGTCATCGCGGCTGAGCGGCGTCTCAAGATGGCGGAGCTTGCGGTCGAGGACAATCCGCATTTTGAGGTCTCCGACATCGAGGTGCGGCGCAAAGGCAAGTCGTACACGATCGACACGCTGCGCGCCGTCAAGAAAAATTATCCGTCGGCCGGATTGTTCTTTATCTGCGGGTCGGACCTGGTCAGCGAGATCCCGACCTGGAAAGATGTGGGCGAGATCTATAAAATGGCGACATTCGTCCTGGCCAAACGGCCCGGGTACGGCAAGAGGCTGAGCGGCAGGAGATTCGTTAAGATCGGCGTCGCGCAGGTCGATATCTCATCTTCTTTGATCCGGGATCTGGTGCGGGAGGGACGGTCGATCCGGTACCTGACGCCCGACAGCGTTATTCGATATATAGAAAAAAATGAACTGTATAGGTAGTCTCAGAGTCTCAAGAAAGTCTATAGTCAATGGTCGATGGTCGATTGTCTATGGCCAGAACCGAAGTCGGAGGTCAGAAGTCGGAAGTCCGAATGAGCGGAAAAGCTCGGTTTTAGGTTACGAAGGTTAAGAAAGTTAAGGAGGTTAAGAAGGTTACGGTGAGAGAAAAGGGCAAAAGACAAAAGCTTTGTTCTAAGCATCTTCTCTTTTTAGTTGGATGTAACTTCCTTAACCTGCCGTAATCGGACCTCGGACTTCAGCCTTCGGACCTCGATGATGCTCTCCATTAACCATAGACCATAGACTATTGACTATCGACCATATGAGGTTTTCATGAAGATAAAAGTCGGCCCATCGATCCTTTCCGCGGATTTCGCCAATCTCGAGACGGACATCAGGCGGGCCAAAGACGCGGGCGCTGATTTCCTGCACGTCGATGTGATGGACGGCCATTTTGTCCCCAACATCACGATCGGGCCGTGCGTCATCGCCTCGTTGCGGCCGAAGACGAGCCTGATGATCCACGCGCATTTGATGATCGAGCATCCCGAAGAGTACATCGACGCGTTCGCCCGCAGCGGCTCGGACATCATCAGTTTCCATATCGAAGCGCTGGGCAAGACCCGCAACGCGCGCCTGCGGAAGGCGAGCTTGCTCATCCGCCGGATCAAGCGCCTGAACAAGCGTCCGGCCATCGCGATCAATCCCGCGACCCCGCTGGCGGATATCAAGGTCCTTCTGGAGAAGATCGATTGGGTCCTCGTGATGAGCGTGAACCCGGGGTTCGGAGGCCAGGATTTTATGCCGATGGTCCTGCCGAAGATCTTTGAGTTGCGCTCGATGTTCGACGGCGATATCGAGGTCGACGGGGGGATCAACGACGCGACCGGCAAGGAAGTGGTGCGCAAGGGCGCCAATGTGTTGGCGGCCGGGTCTTATCTGTTCAAAGCGGACAATATGAAAGAGGCCATAAGGAGGCTTAAGGATGACGAATAGCCAAGCGATAAAATTCGGCACCGATGGATGGCGCGCGGTCATCGGCGACGATTTCACCTTTGAGAACCTGAAAAAGGTCGTTCAGGCGACAGCGGATTATCTCGCCGCCCAGGGCAAGGCCGCGGCAGAGCTGAAGGTCTGCGTCGGCTATGATACCCGTTTTCTTTCGGATAAATTTGCCCGCATTGCAGCCGAGGTCTTGGCCGGCAACGGGATATTTGTCGTCCTTTCTGACAGGGCTGTTCCGACCCCGGCTTTGAGCTTTGCCGTGCGCCGTCGCAAGATGGACCTGGGGGTGATGATCACGGCGAGCCACAATCCGCCCGAGTTTAACGGGTATAAGATCAAGAACGCCCAGGGCGGTGCCGCCGACGTTTCGGTCACCCGGCAGGTCGAGGCGCTGATCGGCCGTAACGAAGCGAGGTCATTGGGCCTGAAGGACGCGCAGGCCCAGGGCCGGATCCGGGTAGACGATATCTCCAAGGAGTATGTCGGGTTTTTGAGATCCTACATCGATCTCGCAGCCTTTAAAAAGTCGAAGTTCAGGGTCTTGCTGGATGCGATGCATGGCAGCGGGAACAGTTTTATCGCGGATGTGCTCAAGGGAACGGATATCCGGCTGACCCTCATGCGCTCGGAGATCAACCCCCATTTTGACGGCCGCGGGCCTGAGCCGGTGGAGGAGAATGTCCAAAAGATCATCTCGAAGATCAAAAGAGAGAAGAAGTACGATATCGGCTTGATCCTGGACGGGGATGCCGACCGCATCGCCGCCGTGGACTCGAAGGGGGAGTATATCCCTCCCCAGAAGATCCTGGGGCTTCTGGCCCTGCATCTGTTCCAGGATAAGAAATGGCGCGGCGGCGTGGTGACGACCATCGCCGGCACAACGATGCTGGAGCATATCGCCAAGGACCTGGGCGTTGAGCTGCATGAGACCCCGG
>JBFZAX010000134.1:0-3505 GCA_041308805.1 Candidatus Omnitrophota bacterium
CCGGGGACAAGTTCCCCGGTCTCCTGTCCTTGATATCCTAAGATACCCTCGATCTCCCCAACAGACTCGATATCCTCGTTGTCCCTGATGCCCTGATCTATGGAATGCTTTCGGTTTTGACTATCGACCATCGACTATAGACTATTGACCACGTTGAGACCTTGAGACGAATAGATTTTAGATACTAATGCGGAGGAACAATGCCCACCTACGAATACGAATGCAAGAGCTGCGGACATCGGTTCGAGAAGTCCCAGCCGATGACCGCCGCGCCGCTCAAGACGTGCCCCAAGTGTAAAAAAGGCGTCCAGCGCCTGATCGGTTCAGGCGCCGGTTTCATCTTCAAGGGCTCCGGTTTTTACGCCACCGACTACCGCAAGGGCTCTTCGAAAGAGAGTCCGGCTCCTTCATGTCCCGCGGCCGGCTCTAAGCCCGGATGTTCCTCTTGCCCGGGCCAGGCCGGATCCCATTGATGCGCCTGCTGCCCTCGGTCAACCGATGGGGTCCTGTTTTTTTCTGCGCCGGGGCGATTTTCTTCTTTTCTTCTTTTCCCGCCCAGGCGGTTCCCCGTCTTTTTCCGGGCTCTGACAAGGTCGCCCATTTCCTGGAATATATCCCTTTCGGCTTTTTTGTGGCGCGGGCCCTGGCCTTGGGATCTCCAGTAGTAAAAAAGGCCGATCTTCTGGTCCGTTTTTTCCTTTTTACGTTCCTGTATGCCTTGAGCGATGAGGTCCATCAGCTGTTCGTCCCGGGGCGAGAGTTCTCGCCTCTGGATCTTTTATTTGATATGATGGGGGCGTCACTCGGAAAGGTCTTTTTCCTCTCATGGCGAAGATAGCGCCTTTTAAAGGCATCCACTATAATCCGGAGATCGTCGAAGATATAGGGAAGGTGATCTGTCCCCCCTATGACGTGATCGATGCCAAGGAGCAGGAAGAGCTCTATCAGCGGCATCCCTACAATATGATCCGTATGATCCTCGGTAAAGACCTTGCCGCGGATAACGAGGGGCAGAATAAGTATCTGCGCGCCTCTCAATATCTCCAGGAGTGGCAGCGACGCACGATCCTCGTCCAAGATGCCCAGCCGGGGATCTTTTTTTATGAGCAGGTCTTTGCGGCGGAAGGCGGGGACAGGACGCGGCTGGGTTTTGTGGCGCTGTTGGGATTGGGCGAGGAGGGCGGCCGGACCGTTCATCCTCACGAGCACACTCATGCCGCGCCCAAAGAGGACAGGTTTCGACTCATCCAGGCCGTCGAGGCGGATCTGGATTCGATCTTCACGATCTTTTCCGACCCCGAGAAGATCTTTCGTTCCATTTTTGACAGTCGCGTCCGGCCCCTGCCCCCGCTCTTTGACGTGGTGGATGCGCGCGGCGAGCGCCACCGGGTCTGGCAGGTCGCGCAGCAGGACGTCATCGATGAGCTGATCCAGCTGATCTCTCCGCAGGAGATCTTTATTGCCGACGGCCATCACCGTTACGAGGTCGCGCGGATGTACCGGGACCTCAAGCGCCGCGAGGACCCCCAGGGTTTTAATGGGGCCGCGGATTTTGTCATGGCCTATTTTACGCCGCTGGAGGATGAGGGGCTCTGTATCCTGCCGACGCATCGCTTGGTCAAAAACGCGCGCTTTTCGGCCGATGACCTCGGCGCGTGTTTCAACGTGAAAAAAGTCGAGACATGGCAGAAACTCGCAGAGGAGATGAAAGACAGGCGCGAGGAGGTGGGGGTCTTCGGCCTTTACAAGGACGGGCAGGCCTATTTGTTGCGGATGGCGGAAAAGAGAGAGTGCAACCGTTTTATCCCCGAGTCGTCGCAGGAGTTCAAGAACCTTGATGTCGTGATCCTGCACCGGGTGATCTTCGATAACCTGTTGAAGGTGGCGCTCGGCCAGATCGCCTATGAGGTCGACCTGGCGGCCGCTGTCCGCGCCGTGGACGCGAAGTCCTGCGATGCCCTCTTCGCCTTGAACCCGACCAAGGCGCAGCAGATCCGTTCGATCGCTTTAGGCGGGCAGGTTATGCCTCAGAAGTCGACGTATTTCTATCCGAAATTGATGGCCGGGTTCTTCCTTTATAAGTTTTAGCCGGGAGCAGGCGCATGCCTTTGTTCGGAAAGCCGAAATACACGATCGTCAAGATCCGCAAAAAAGAGATCCCCGAGGGGCTTTGGACCAAGTGCCAGGAGTGCGGTCAGCCTATTTACAAGAAGTCCCTGGAGGAGAATCTCAAGGTCTGTCCCAAATGCCAGTATCACTTCACGATGACGGCCCAGGAGCGCGTCGATATGATCGTCGACGCGGAGACGTTCAAGGAGTTCGGGGCCGGCTTGTCGACCCTCGATCCCCTGGAGTTCAAGGGGGTCAAGTCCTATAAACAGAAGATGGCGGAAGACCAGAAGGCGACCTCGCTTAAGGAGGCGGTGCTGACGGGGATCGGCGAGGTCTTCGGCAAACGCACGGTCGTGGCCGTGACGGATGCCAGGTTTATCATGGGGTCGATGGGATCGGTGGTGGGCGAGCGCATCACCCGCGCGATCGAAAAGGCCATTGAGAAGAAGCTGCCGCTGATCATCGTCTCCGGTTCCGGCGGCGGAGCGAGGATGTATGAAGGGATCTTCAGCCTGATGCAGATGGCCAAGACCTCTGCGGCTCTTCGGCGGCTCCACGAGGCGGGGCTGCTTTTTATTTCCGTCCTGACAAACCCGACCATGGGAGGCGTCATGGCGTCGTTCGCAGGGCTGGGGGACGTGATCATCGCGGAGCCCAAGGCCCTGATCGGCTTTGCCGGTCCTCGCGTGATCGAGCAGACGACGCGCCAGAAGTTGCCCGAAGGGTTCCAGCGTTCGGAGTTCATGATGGACCACGGGATGCTGGATATGATCGTCCCGCGCAAGGCTCTCAAGGAGATCCTGCACCAGCTCATCGATTATTTGAGTTGACCCCTTAGTGTTTCTGTGATAATATTTTATAAATTTTTGATCCCGTTGCGGTTCCTGACGGGGTTCTGAACAGACGGGATAAGAAATGGCCCAGGTCAGCCTTAAAAACGTCAGCAAGATCTATGCCGGAGGGGTTCGGGCCGTGGACCGCGTGAACCTCGGCATCGAAAATAAGGAGTTTCTCGTTCTGGTCGGTCCTTCCGGCTGCGGCAAATCCACGACGCTGCGCATGGTCGCCGGCTTAGAAGAGGTTTCCGAAGGCTCTATCTATATCGGTGACCGCATGGTCAACGACGTCCCCGCCAAAGACCGCGACATCGCGATGGTCTTCCAGAATTACGCCTTGTATCCCCACATGACGGTCTTCGAGAATATGGCCTTTGGGCTGGTCCTTCGGCGCTATCCTAAGTCCGAGGTCACGCGCCGTGTCCACGAAGCGGCCCAGATCCTGGGGATCATGAATTACCTGGAACGCAAACCCCGGGAGCTGTCGGGCGGCGAACGCCAGCGGGTCGCCGTCGGCCGCGCCATCGTCCGAAAACCCATGGTCTTTTTGTTCGATG
>JBFZAX010000135.1:0-14245 GCA_041308805.1 Candidatus Omnitrophota bacterium
AAACTCGGCTGACTTTCCTGCCGACATCGCCCCTGATCCCAGCGCCTTTTATTATATTATTAACAAAACTTTTGGAAACAGATGTGTTGAGTTTTTCCGAGGTTTCTTTGGCGAGTTCGCGGCAGGACAGATCCTGGTTCTTGATCTTGCGGTTCAGTATGTATTCTGAAATTGACTTGTTTTTTGGAATCCTTCCTTTTTTGGACATTTAATTATTATAATTAAATTATTTTGAATGAGTTATAGAAACTATTTTTTACAAATGGACATTTATTTTTGATAGTTTTTAACGAATTTTAAGCAATCTCCTATACTTATCATATTAGTTGCAATTTGACCTCCCATTAACTCTAAAACTGATCCTCCCGGTTGCAATACTCCTGATAACCTCCAAGGCCTGATGGCTCTCTTAACGCTCAGAACCTTGTATTTTTTATCAAGAAATACGGTATCAATTGGGAACTTCATAAAGAAGGTATGGATTGAGGAGCAGGGCTTTATCAATAGCCCCTCTCCCGGCTCTAGGGAGTGCCGGTTCAACAAGCCCACAGCCCTGCTTTTTGGGTCCTGGGCAATGGTCACCTTGGTGGCGACTATTTGTCCATTTGTTTCGTTTATAACCCTATAAATCTCGTTGTCCATGGACAGCATTATACCAAAGTCCGGGCCCCTCATCAAGCCTCTGCTCTACAACCCCCAAACTTGAGACTAAAGGCCAGACTAGTAGTCTCAACTTTACGAACAAACTTGAGACTGGAAGTCTGGCTGTTAGTCTCAAGTTTTCAAAATGTCCAGAAATTCAAGACCATTAACTCGAATTTGCGCGGATCAGTCTACGGTCAATAGTCGATGGTCGATTGGCTATGGACAAGAGAAGGACTTCGGCCTTAGGTTACGCAGGTTAAGAAGGTTGCGGTGAGAGAAAAAGGCAAAAGACAAAAACTTGTCTTAAACATCTTCTCTTTCAGTTTAACGCAACTTCCTTAACCTTCTTAACGTTCGTAACCTCCTTAACCTGCCGTCTCATCGGACATCGGACTTCGATCCTTTTGGTTTTGACAATAGGCCATAGACTATGGACTATTGACTCCGTTGAGACCTTGAGACTTTGAGACCCAGCTAAATAAATACAACGATATACTTAAGGAAATGGGGTGCGCTACGGCTGCTGCGGAGGCGCGAAAACGTCGCGGGAAAGATTGATGCCGCGGGTAACGAGCTCATCATAAAAAGAGGGGACGTGACCGGTGGCGACAAACTCGCCGATCACTTTGTTGTTGGCCTCTTTGTCGATCGTCGTCTGCTTGAAACGGAAGATGTCCGTGAGGTCGATGTGCATGTCATCTCCCATCCCGGCGACCTCGGTGACCTGGATGATCTTGCGGGAGCCGTCGGAGAGGCGCGCGGTCTGCACGATGACGTCGATGGCCGAAGCGGTCATCTCCCGGATGGCGCGCAGCGGCAGCTCGACGCCGCTCATGAGGATCATGGAGTCGAGGCGGGTCAGGACGTCGCGGGTCGAATTGGCGTGGACCGTCGTCATGGAGCCGTCGTGGCCCGTGTTCATCGCCTGGAGCATGTCGAGGACCTCGCCCCCGCGGCACTCCCCGATGATGATCCGGTCAGGCCGCATTCTCAGGCAGTTCCGGAAGAGCTCACGGATCGAGATCGAGCCTTTGCCTTCGATGTTCGGCGGCCGGGATTCCAGCCTCACCCAGTGCTCCTGGCTCAGGCGCAGTTCGGCAGCGTCCTCGATCGTGACAATGCGCTCATCGTTGGGCACGAAGGCCGACAGGATGTTCAGGAACGTCGTCTTGCCCGAGCCCGTGCCGCCGGAGACGATCAGATTTTTGCGCGACGAGACGCAGGCCGCGAGAAAATCGGCGATGTTCCGGTTGAGGCTGAAGAAGCGCGTCACGAGATCGTCGACGGTGTAGTGATCGCGCGAAAATTTTCTGATGGTCAGGGTCGGGCCGGTCAGGGACAGGGGCGGGATGATCGCGTTGACGCGCGAGCCGTCGGGCAGGCGCGCGTCGACCATCGGCACCGATTCGTCGATGCGCCGGCCCAGCGGCGCGATGATGCGCTCGATGACGACGCGGACCTGGTCGTCGGAGATGAACTTCTTGCTCGTCAGCTCCAGCTTGCCGTGCTGTTCGATATAGACCTGGTCCTTGTTGTTGACCATGATGTCGGTGATGTCCTGGTTGCGGATGAGCTCTTCCAGCGGCCCCAGGCCCAGCGCCTCGTCGGCGATCTCCTTGACGATCTTCTCGCGGACCTCGAACGACGAGAGGAACGCGCCCGTCTCATCCGCCAGCAGGTTCGAGATGATCTTCTCGGCCTTCTCGCGCAGCTCCTTGGCCTTTTTCGGATTGTTGATCAGCTCCATATCGAGGCGCTTGAGGTCCAGCTCCTCGATGAGTCGGCCGTGGATGCGGCGCTTGAGCTTGATCACCTCATCCTCATGCTCGACGGGCTTGATCCACTTGACCTTATCGGAGAGGCCCATCGTGTCCCAGAAGGTGCCGGCCGCCGGCATCTCTTCTTTCTTGATCGTCCGCAGCTCCTCGACCTCCTGGTGGGCGATGAAAAGACTTGGGTTCACGATAAGGTCCTGGGCGAACTTCTTGATCGTCGCGCTCACCCGGCTCGTCGGGCTGTCCACGACGACGGGCACCCCGCGGTTGAGCGCCAGCCCCACGACGCGGCCGTCGCTGGGAACGCTGGCGAGGATCTCGCACGGCAGCGCCAGCTTGACCTCCTGCCAGGAAAGCCCCGACTTGCTCTCCGCGCGGTTCAGGATCAGCTTGACCATCTTGATCGGGAAGTGCAGCGACTGCAGGACATCCAGCCCCCAGCGGGTCTCGTAGACCGAGAGGATGTCGGGCGTGACGACAAAAAGGATCAGGTTGGAATAGTTGAAGATCTGGATCAGGCTGTCGGTGAAGGCGCGGCCGCCGTCGACGATGACGAAATCATAGAACCCGATCAGGACCCGGATGACCTTGCTGATCCGGTCGCCGGTGATATGGGGGGACTGTTTCGGCCTCGTGATCGCGGGCAGAAAATCAATGCCCACCGGCACCAGCGTCATGTAGTTCTTGATGTTGCCGACCTGCTCGACCTTGTCGAGGATCGAGACGATGTCGAAGATCGAATACTGGGGCGTGGCGTCAAGCATCCGCGCCATATCCTGGATCGCCTGAAGATCGAGGTCCAGCAGGGCGACCTTCTTGCCCTCCTGCGCCAGGGCGATGGCCAGGTTGACCGACAAGAGGGTCTTGCCGACGCCGCCCTTCGTGCTGAAGATCGAAACGACGTTGCCTATTTTATTGACGGGGGCTGCAGGAGCGACAGGGTCGGCCATAGGGCTTTGGAGGATGCGACGGACTGCTTTGGGTTTTCTTTAATTCATCTGGTAGGTGATGGGCGCTTCGACCCAGATCTCCTTCAAAAGCAGCCCCTTGGGGAAGGCCGGATAAGGCGACATCCGTTTGACCGAGAACACGGCGGCGCTGTCTAACATTTTATGCCCCGAGGACTGGCTGACCACCACATTGACGAGCTGGCCGCTGGACAACAGATGCAGGCTCAGCACCACTTCGCCGGAAAGATTGGCCCGCTGCGCCTCGAGCGGATAGCCGGCGTTCTTCAGGATGATCTCCTGGACGGCGCGCGAATACGCCTCCGCCGGGTCTTCGTCCAGCTGCTGTTGGGTGATCTGGGCGCCCGGCACCTCGTCACGCAGGTCGCCGAACCGCACGACCTTCGGCGTCAGCGAGATGACCAGCTCGTTGGCGCCGGCCACGAAATCCTTCGAACGGAAGAGCGCGCCGAAGACCGGCAGGTTCCCCAGGCCCGGGACCTGCGCGAGATTGTTCGTCTGGGCGCTGTCGATCAGCCCCGCCAGGAAGACCGTGTCTTTATCCTTGAGATAGAGCTCCGAGGAGACATTGCGCACCTTAAAACCCGGCGTCGAGGTCGTGACCGCGGGGCCCGTCTGGATCGACAGCGCGGTGCTTGTGTCGATGGTGCGGATCTCGACCTCGAGCTGGCAGCGGACGTCCCCGTTGTCCATGACCTCGGGCTTGATGTTGAGCTTGATCCCGTACTCTTCGTATTCGACGTCGGTGGTCGTGATGTCGGAGGAGTTGCTCACGCTTCCGAGGATCGGCACTTCGCCGCCGACGAGGAATTTCGCTTCGGCGCCGCTGACGGCCACGAGCTTGGGCCGCGCCAGGATATGCAGCAGGTTATCCCTCTCCAGGAGGTGAAGCGTGGCGGTCAGCGCGTCCCGGTCAAACCGGGCCTGTCCGATGGCCTTGAGCATGTCCGGGAAATGCCGGGGGATCATGGTGTGGGGGACCACGTTCGTTTCCGAGAACGTGATGGACGGGGACCAGTCGATGCCGAGCCTGTCGATCGCCTTCTTGGCGATCTCCATGATCTGGACATCGATCTCCACGACCGGGCTGTCCTCGGTATAAGCGACCAGGTTAATGACCCGCCCCTCGAAGCTCTCCAGCAGCTGGTCCACGACACTTTGTTTGCGCAGCGGCACGTCGCCGAGCGCGAAGACCTTGCGCTCCTGCTCGCCGATCTGGAAGTTGATCCCCCGCACGCCCGCCATGCGGAAAAGGTCTTCGAGCCTGTCCTTGAGCCGCTGGAGGTCCTCTTCAAAAACGCGCACCGAGATCTCCCGCTGCCCCAGATCATCCCAGATCTGGAGGTTCGTCTCGCCGGCCTTCTTGGCCGAGATGATGATCTCGGTCATGCCCGCCCCCACGACATCCGCGACCTTCGGGTCGCCGATGGCGATACGCTTCGGGTTGGAGACCGGGAGGACCTTGGACTCGCCGAGGATGATATCGATGTTGCGCGGAAGGCCGCTGTAATCGTCGAAATATTCGCTGGAAGCGCTGGGAGGCGCGATGAAACCGGCGAAGGCGCTCCAACCGAAGACAACGGCTAAGAGCCACCGGCCCGGCAATCGCTTAAATGACAGGGTGCGGATGGGAGCCTCTTTCATCTTACTTCAAAAGGACGTTCGATTTTTCCGTGCCGCGATAGATCTCCAACGACGGCGGAGGCGGCGGCTCAGGCTTTTTCTCCTGCTTGACGGGCACGGGCGACTGCTCATCCCTGGGCGACAGGAACTCCTGGCCGAGATTACTGAAGACATAGCGCCACAAGGTGTTGACCTCGACGGGCGGCACAGGCTCCACCGCCGTCTCCAATTGAGGCCTCAAGACCAGGCGCAGGCGTCCTCCCTGATCCAGCGCATAGGTCAGGATCGCGATCTCGCGCGGAGAAAGCGCCAACGTAAAGGTCAGCTCCGGGGCCACGGGCGCAGGCGCCTGTTGCTTGCCGCGCTCCGCGGCGGCGATCCCTCCCTCCACCCACAATATCGTGACGTTCTGGAAAAGAGTGACGCTCACCAGCTCCGTGACGGCCTTGCCGTCCACCTGTTGATTGTACGGGAACGTCCCCATGACGTCGACGCGGTCGCCGGGCCGGACTTTGCCGCCGACCGCCGACAACAAAGGCAGGGTGATCGTGATGGCCCGCTTGCCCTGGGCCATGGTGGCCGCGATGCTCGTGCCCTTGGTGACCGCGATGGTCAGCTTGGTCTGCATGATCTGCTCGCCCGTCAGGATATCGGCGATGGCGACCTTGCCGACGAGAGCGGCCGGCGAGGTGACGATTTTGGGCTGGATATATTTCTCGGGGATCGCCTGGATGGTGAACATCGTCTCGTCGATGGCGGTCCCGGCCGGGATGTCGCGCGTGGCGAAGAGGACGTAACCCTTTTTCTCTTCCTTGACGAACTTCTTTTCCTGCGTGCTGATATAGTTGCGGCCCAGAGCGACGGCGGTCAGCGCCAGGATGGCCGCCACGATAATGCTGATCTTGCGTTTATCCAAGGTCCCGACCTCGCGTTGGCCTTACAGCAGCTCTTCCTTGATCTCGATCTTCGCTTCCCGTCTCAGCTTGTCGGTCAATTCCTGCAGGCGCTGGGCCTGTTTCTGCTGGAGGAGGCCCGTCTTGATCTGGTCGTACACCTCGGTCAACGGCGGCACTTCGCCGCCCTTCTTTTCCTCGACCCTGGCGATGTAAAAATTGTTGTCCGGGCCGCGGAAGATCTGGCTGACCTGTCCGACCTCGAGGGTCGAGATCACCTCGTTGAACTTATCGAATTTGGTCGTCGGATCCACAAACCCGAGGTCGCCCCCCTGGGCGGCGCTGGGGCTCGTGGAGCGCTCGCGGGCGATCGCCGCGAAATCGCCTCCCTGGAGCAGGCCGATCAGGATCTCTTTGGCCGTCGCTTCGGAAGGGACGACGATCTCAACTGCGCGGATCTGCGGCGCCGAAGCGAACTCGTTTTTGTACTGATTGTAGAAATTCTCGATCTCTGCCGGCTCCACCGCGATCCCTTTGGTCTCGTCGAGAATGAGCTGGCGCGCCATCACGCCCTTGCGGAATTCCTCGAGCGCGTCCTTGACGTCCTTCTTCTTGTCGATCCCCCGGGCCTTCGCCTCCTGATACACAAGCTCCTGGGTGATCAGATCGTTAAGATAGGCCTTCTTGGCATCGAGCGTGTCGATCTTCACTTCCGGCGAGAGGGTCTTTAAGGCGTCGATCTTTTCCACAAAGCTCTCTACCGTGATCACGTCGCTGTTGACCTTGGCCAGGACCGTTCCCTGCGCCGCACCCGTTCCTGTCTCTCCCGCGGCGGGCGCTGAGGCCGGCGCGGCGGACGACTTAAGCCCCGCGGGCAGCAGGCTCTGGACCTGATCGCATCCGACGGCAAAAAATCCCGCGGCCAGACAAAACAGCACCGTTCCTAACGCCAGGCTCTTTCTCATATCAATCTCTCCTTCAATGGGCCCCTGCGCGCGATGACCCGGGCTTCGTCATCGTCTCGGGGCGGTGTTGTTCTGTGTGCCGCTCGAAATCCGGCGAAAATGTTTCTGACACTTTTATTATTTATAACACAATAAAATTTCTAAATCAATATATTTAAGAGGGTTCAGGCGCGTTCGGGCCGGCGGAGGTCGGACGAAACCACCTCTTGACGCCGGGATGGCACAGGTAAAAAAGGAACCAGACAAAAAAGAGAACGGCCCCAAAGTAAAACACCAGATAGGCGACCGCGCTAAAGGCCGGCAGGAGCAGGGAAAGGTCTGCGACAGAACAAGAGGCCGATGAAAAACCGGCTTCCCGCAAGATCTCCTGCGCTTTGTCCTCAAAGGGCGCTAAGGGGAAAAACCAGGGTAGGCCCAGCGCGAAAAGGGCGCTCGCAAACAACAGAAGCTTACGAAAAACCTCCCGACGGAAGTAAACGCCCACGGAACCGACGCACAGGAGCGTCAAGGTCAGGACGCCTCCGAGAGAGGCCGCCCAAGGAAAAGGATTTCTCCCCCCGAGAGCCACCCCCTCCCGCAGGCCCTGCATGAAGAAGTGCGGGAGGAGAGGCAAGACCGAAAAAACGAAAGCGCCGATAAAAATAATGCTGAAGATCGTCAGGCCGATCGGCCTTTTTTGAGGCAAAGACAATGACATAAAATAGAAGAAGCGCGAACCGCGGCCAAGATTTTTTCCGAGCCGAAACCCGGCCGGAGACTTCCTGTTATCTATTATCCATGCCGTTCGTGAGCTGTCAACGCTGGGCGGATCCGGGAAGCTCGCTGACAAAAGGCCGCGCCTTCCCGCCCGGCCCGCTGCGGATCTCCTCAACGAATACCGGCCGGACCCGAACCCGGGGACCCAGGATCCTTGAAAAAGCGGCGACGATCTCCCGGCCGATCGCCTCCCGCAGCGCCGCCGGCGCCACAACCCAAACCTCCAATTCCGTCGCAGCCTTCTGCACGACCCTTAATTGCGCGATGCGCGATGCCCCCTTCAGGCGATTAAGGGCCTGGAACAAGACCAACGCGTGCACGGCACCGCCGTCGGGTGTCAAAATGAAATCTGCGACCCTCCCTTCGAGCCTTTCGAGAACCGGGGTGGGCCTTCCGCACGAACATGCGCCCTCGCGAAGAATGCCGAGATCCCCCGTTCTGTACCGCAAAAAAGGCATGCCGTAACTCTCCAAATGGGTGACCACGATCTCGCGATTAGGGACAGGCGTCTGCGCCGCGACCGTCTCAAGATAAACGTTCTGCGAAACATGCATCTTTCCCTCCGGGCACTCCGAGGCCATCATGCCCGCCTCCAGAGACGAATAGATATTGACGGCCCGGCATCCCAGCGTCTTGACGATAGCCTCGCGCTGAAAATCATGGAGCGCTTCGGAAACGGACAGGACCACCCGCACGCCGAACTCATCGGAAGAATAACCCCGCTCGTTGAGAAAGACGCAAAAACGGTAGACGGCGCTGGGATAGCCGAGGATGTAGCGGGGCTTGAAGCGCCTCATGACCCCCGCGAACCGCTCCATCTGCGCGAAGCTCATGTCCGCGGCTGAGAATAAGCGCACATTCAGCAACAGATCTCCCCAGCCTTTCGACCAAGGACGATAAGGAAAGGGGCCTCTCATGATCACCCCTCTTGCGCCGATGGCGACCCCCTCGGCCCTGAGGATGCGCCACGTCGCAGCGACGTCGCAGGCGACCCGCGCCGGGTCCACATAAAAGGCCAGCGGCTCTCCCGAGGACCCGCTCGTCACCCGCGGCAGCGGCCTGACCGGCCAAGAACAAGCCGCCAGCCGTTTCAGTTCCTGACGCACGACCGGCTTCGTTAATAAAGGCACCCGGCCAAAATCCCCGGGATCGCGGATCTCGTCGGGAACGATCCCGTTCTTTCTGAAAAGATCGCGGTAATACGGCACCCGGGCCTCGCAGTGCCTCAGAAGCTTCCTTAACTTTTCGAGCTGGACCGCGCGAAGCTGCGACGCCGGACACCGCTCGGCAGCCTCCAGCTCCTTCAGCCGCACGAACGTGTCCCGGCCGGCGAGTTTTTCTTTCAGGGGCAACAGGACCCGACCCACCAAAACAGGGTTCATCGGGCCACCTCCGGCGCCCCGTCGGGGGCCGGCGCGACGTTAGAGACGACCGGCCGGAGCTTCCCCAGGGGCGTCAGGGGGATCTCGTCAACGATCTCGATGCTGATCCGCATCCGCGGCCCCAGGGCACGCGCCATCTCCTCTTTCAGCCACCCCGATCGCTCCCGGGAAAAACCCTCTTCCCGAACGATCTTAACGACGACCCGCTCCAGGGTCTCCTGGACAACCTGGAATCGCCGGATACCGGCCGACTCTCTGACGAGATGCGAAAAAACCTCGCCGTGGATGAGCCCGCCGCCGGGGGTCCGGATCATGTCGACGGTCCGGCCCTGGACGTCTTCCAAAAGGGCCAGGCCGCGGCCGCACCGGCAGACCCTCGAAGACAAAACGCCGAGATCGTCATTCTTATAGCGGATAAGGGGCATCCGGTAATTGGTCAAGTCCGTCACGACGATCTCTCCCGCCTCTCCGTGGCCGGCAGGCCGGCCGTCCTTGATCACTTCGAGATAAGCATTCTCTTCGTGGATGTGCATGCCCCGGCGCTCCTCGCATTCCGCGGCCAGCGGACCGGCCTCCCGGCAGCCGTAGGTCTGAAAAACAGGGCAGCCGAACACCTCTGCGATCAGCTCCCTCTCGACAGGATGCGCCTTTTCGGCTCCGAGGATGACCGACCTCGCCGGAGGGACGCTGCGGCCGGTCTGCCGGATGAACCCGGCCAAGAGATAAAGCGCCGACGGGTAGGCGATGACAAAAGAAGGCTTGAAGGCGCGGATGTCGCGCGCGGACCGCGCCATCGCCTCCGGATCCAAAGAAAAAGCGTTGTAGCAACGGATACGCAAGAGCCGCTCGCTCAGCGCCCGCCTCGTCCTTTTCAACAAAGATCTTTCGCGCAAACGCCCCCAGACGAGGGCCGTCTTCTCCGCGTCCCGATACCCGGCCCACCCATAACCCCTCTTAAGAGCGGCGCCCCGCCGCTCCCGGCCCTCGCGGTCCAGCCACACTTCAAGCGGGACCCCCGTCGAGCCCCCCGTCGCCACGCGCCATGTCCTGCCCCGGTGGTTTTCGGCGAGAAACCTCGTCGGGTCGCGGCGGATGTCTTCTTTTGTAATGAGGGGTAGCTTCTGAAAATTTTCCGGCAGGTGGGCCTTGTCGGGGTCAAAGCCGGTCTTTCGGAACCGTTCCCGGTAAAAAGGAACGTGCTCGGCGGCGTGTCGCATGAGGTCTCGCAGCCGGGAGCGCTGGAGCTCGAGGAGCTGTTCCCGGGGAAGAAACTGGGTTTTCTCGAGGGAACGCAGGTGGCCCATCAAGCGGCTGCCCCGGAGAACGCCTGAATAAAAATCGAGGCACAGGGCCTGACAGAGCCGGGCGTAAAAGGAAGGCTTCAAGAGGAACCTCTTTCAAATAAAAAGCGCCTCTCTTTCGAGAGGCGCTCTGTCATGGATTCACGAGCGTGCACGGGAGCTCCCGCACTTTGATGCCAACCGCTTCGCAAAGCTCCGGCTGTTTTCTACGAGGGGAGACCGGTCTGCTTCGCGCTTCTCGAGCGATCCGACGGTAGCGCTTCGCAGCACCAAGGATACGATTGCTTCGAAGCCCTACCGTCACTCAAATGTCGAGGGCGAAGAAGAATAGCCCCAACCGGTCTGCTTCGCGCTTCTCGAGAGATCTGACGGTTGCGCTTCGCAGCACCCAGGCTGGAGCGTGGTTGCTTCGTAGCCCTACCGTCACTCAAATGTCGAGGGCGAAGAAGAATAGCCCCAACCGGATTTGAACCGGTGTCTTATGGCTGAGAACCACACGTCCTGGACCAGGCTAGACGATGGGGCCGATATTTTGACTAGACCCATCGTCACTCAGGCTACCCCGCCGCCGCTATCGCTTTGGCGGGGCCCCGCCAGGATCCAGCTGCGGGGCGTGGGACGATGGGGCCGGGTTTTCAGTCGTCAGCTTTCAGCCGTCAGTCTTCAGTCTGGCCGACCGAAGACCGACGCTCATGTTACTCTTCTTCTTTAGCGATGATCTTCGCGACCGAGGTCACGCAATCGCTCTTTTCAAGGCTCATCAAGCGCACGCCCTGGGCGTTGCGGCCGGTCTCGCGGATATCTTTCACCGGGCAACGCACCATCATCCCCTTCTGGGTGATGGTCATCAGCTCGTCCTCTGGCAGGACGCAGTTTAGAGCCACGGCCTCGCCGTTCTTATCCGTGACCTTCACGTTGATGATGCCCTTGCCGCCGCGCGACTGCTGGCGGTACGCGTCAATGGTCGTTCTCTTGGCGAAGCCGGCGGAGGTCACGGTCAGGATCGTGGCTCCCGTCTTGGCCAGCTCCGAAGAGACGATCTCCATGCCGACGACCTCGTCTTTTTTCCCGAGGTTGATCCCGCGCACGCCCTTGGCCTGCCGGCCCATTTCACGCAGCAGTTTTTCGGGGAAGCGGATCGCCTTGCCCTGACGGGTAGCCAGCAGGACTTCCTGTTTCCCATCGGTGATCTTGGTGTCCATCACGACATCCCCCTCATCGAGACCCATCGCGGCGATACCTCCCTTGCGGGGGTTGGAGAACGCCGAAAGCGCCGTCTTCTTGATGACGCCGTGGCGCGAACACAGCACGATGAACTTATCTTCGGAGAACTCCTTGACCGGCAAAACAGCCGCCACCTTCTCCTTGGGGCCCAGCTGCAGGATATTGATGATCGCCTTGCCCTTGGATTGGCGGCTCGCTTGGGGGAGCTCATAGACCTTGATCCAGTAGAGCCGGCCCTGGTCGGTAAAGACCAGCAGATAATCCTTGGTGGAGGCGATGAAGAGGTGCTGAACGAAATCCTCGTCCCGGGTCTCCATGGCCGATACGCCTTTGCCCCCGCGCTTCTGCTTGCGGTAGACGCTGATCGCCAGCCGCTTGATGTATCCGGCGTGCGAGATCGTGATCACCATGTCCTCTTCGGCGATCAGATCTTCCAGCTCGATGTCCTGGACCTCTCCGACGATCTCGGTGCGGCGCTCGTCGCCGTACTTCTTCTTGAGGGCCGCCAGCTCCTCCTTGATGATGTTTTCCACGAGCTTCTCGGAAGCCAGGATCGCGCGCAGCTGCTCGATGCGCTTTAAAAGCTCTAAATATTCGGCCTCGATCTTGTCGCGCTCCAGGGCGGTCAGACGCTGCAGCTGCATTTCAAGGATCGCCTGGGCCTGGATATCCGAGAGCTCGAAGTTCTTCATCAAGGCCTTCTTGGCCTCGGGGACGTTCTTGGACTCGCGGATCGTCTTGATGATCCGGTCCAGATATTTGAGCGCGATCTTCAGGCCTTCCAGGATGTGGGCCCGCCTGAGCGCCTTGTCGAGCTCGAACTGCGTGCGCCGGCGGATGATCACCTTGCGGTGCTCCACGTAGCAGCGCATGATCTGCTTCAGGTTCAGGATCTTCGGCCTGCCGTCGACCAGCGCGAGCATGATGATGCCGAAGGTCGTCTCCATCTGGGTATGTTTATAGAGCTGGTTAAGGACGATCTGGGGGTCGGTGTCGCGCTTCAGCTCGATGACGACGCGCATGCCGTCCTTGTCGGACTCATCCCGGATGTCGCTGATCCCCTCGATCTTCTTGTCCTGGACGAGGCCGGCCATCGCCTCGATCAAAGAGCTCTTGTTGACCTGATAAGGGATCTCCGTGATCAAAATATTGTCCTTGCCGTTCTTCTGGCGCTCGATCGACGCCCGGGCGCGCAGCGTGATCTTGCCCTTGCCGGACTCGAAGGCCTCCTTGATGCCCTGGCGGCCGCAGATGATCCCGGCCGTCGGAAAATCCGGCGCCTTGACAAAGCGCATCAAATCCTTGATCTCGGCTTCGGGATGGTCGATCAGATGGGTGAGGCCGTCGACGACCTCGCTGAGGTTGTGCGGCGGGATGTTCGTCGCCATGCCCACGGCGATGCCGCTGGAGCCGTTGACGAGCAGGTTCGGCAGCGCCGACGGCAGCAGGACCGGCTCCTGAAGGGAGGAGTCGAAGTTGGCCGTGAAATCAACCGTCTCCTTGTCGATGTCTTCGAGCATCGTCCCGGCGATCGCCGCCAGGCGCGCTTCGGTGTAGCGCATGGCGGCCGGCGAGTCTCCGTCGACCGACCCGAAATTGCCCTGGCCGTCGACGAGCGGATACCGCATCGAGAAGTCCTGCACGAGGCGCACCAGGGTGTCATACACCGCCACATCGCCGTGCGGATGGTATTTACCCAGGACTTCACCGACGATGCGCGCCGATTTCTTGAACGGCTTGGCGTGGTCGAGGCTCAGCTCGTGCATCGCGTAAAGGATGCGGCGGTGCACCGGCTTCAATCCGTCTTTGACGTCGGGCAGGGCCCTGCCGACGATGACGCTCATCGCGTAGGAGAGATACGATACCTTCATCTCCTCTTCGATATTAACCGGGACTATTTTTTCGTTTTGGGCGTACATGGTCATCTCTCAATAAAACCGCAGGTTCTCCTTATGGTGCTCACCCTCAGCCTGTCTTTAACTGGGTCAGCCGCTGATAGCTGCTGTACCACGCGGCGACCATCAAGGGCCCGAAGACCACGCCGGCCGCCGGGTCGATCATCCGCAACAAGAGGCGGCTGTGGACAAACGTCTCGGCCAGGAAATAAAGCAGGCTCCCTACGCCTAAATAAAGCAGTCCCGCGAGGGAGAGCGTGGCCAGATATCTCAGGCCCCGGCCTCTGACCCGGCAGCGACTCTGCCACAGCGACGCCGGCGCCGAGAAGCCCTCAAGCGCCGCGACCAGCGGCCCGAGGGAAAAATGAAAACCGTACCAAACGCCGGCGATGATAAAGACAACCGCCAGCAGGCTGGTCGAGGAAAGGACCAGCAATTTGATGCCCGCCGCCGCGTGCCCTTGATGGAAATACTCGGTCCCGAAAACGATGAAGATAAGCGCCAGGGCGTTCATCGCGAAAAAAAACAGCCAGAGCAAACCGTAAGAAAGCAGGTAGCGCCACAGCCTGGACGCCACGTCCTGAAAGACCTTGTCGAACTTCGGACGCAGGGCCTCGCGAGGCCGGCTCAAAAAACCCATGGCCATCAAAACGCAATAAGCGTGCAGCGCCACGTCAGCGGCCAGCAGAACAACGAACAGGCCCAGGGGGACCCAAAATCCCTCGTGCCATCCCTTTGCCGCCTGGGCCCACAAAGAAGCGAGGCTCTCCAAAGACGGCCGGTAAAGACGCAGGACCTTGCTGAAAAAAATAGAGACC
>JBFZAX010000136.1:0-3292 GCA_041308805.1 Candidatus Omnitrophota bacterium
TGAGAGGGCAACTGCGCAAAGATACGGCCAAGGATTGGCGCGAAACCTTCGAGGTCACGCCCGCGGCTGCGCAGAAAGGCGTTAAGGTCACCCGCGACGAACTGATAGAAGCGATCCAGAAGATCATGAGGGAATTGAGGATCAGCTTCCCGGTGTGGTTGTTCGGGAGCACGGCTCACGAAGGGATCCCTGAAAACAACGCCGAGAGAAAAGATCCCGAAGACATCGATCTCGCCACCCCCAGCTATCAGGAGGAGACGATCGATCTGCTCGTCAGGAGACTCCAGGAAGAGCTTCATCTGGATTATGAGATCGACATCAATGTGGCGCCCTACGTGATGTTGCAGCTTAACGACACCGATTTCGACCCGATAAAGCATGGGATCGTTTGGAGGATCACCCAGGAACAGGCGCTTGCGTATCGCGCCTATCAAGATATGAAAAAAGACCTGTTTGACGATACCGGCGCCAATTGGTCCACCGGGATCGAGAGGCCGCTCACTAACGAAGAAGTCGCGGATAAAAGGGTGCAGAATACCAGGGAGCTATACAACCGCGTAGCCGAATGGTATGCCAAAGAAAGGACGCAGCAGCCCATCTTCTCCAGGCATCTGGAGACATTATTGAGCCTGCTCCCGCGCAAAGGGTTGCTGTTTGACATCGGGACGGGCCCGGGGATATATACCAGGGTCTTGGCTGAGCTATTGATGGCCAGGGGAGATGAAAGGTCCATCCGCGCTATTGATATCGCCGAGAAGATGATCGAGATCGCAAGGAGAGAAAACGCAGAAATGATCCGGCAGTATCCCGGCCTCGTCTTTGACGTGATGGACGTGCGCAATCTGGACAAGAGATTCTTCCCCGAGGTCGCGGCGGGTGTGGTCGATATCGGGACTTTCTATCTGTTGCCCGATCCGGACACTCAGCTGAGCGTCCTCAGGAAATATGCCGATCTGCTCGTCGACGGCGGTGCGCTTTACCTGGCGACGAAAACAGGCGGGTTCAAGGGGCTGAAGTTGCACGCGGAGTGGGGCGGCAAACCGATCTCGATAAACATGCATCAGAAGGAAGGCCTTGTCAGGTTGATCTCGAAGCTGGGATTCGTCGTTCGCGAAGATCTCACGGAGGACGTCAAGCACCACATAACGGGCGAGAGCTGGACGTTTATTTTTGCGATCAGAGAGAGGGTTTCTAGCCCGATCATTGAGAAGATCGAGGTGCCGGCGAAGGCGGCGTCGCGCAACAGTTCCTCGCCGGTGAAGAGTGAAGTGCCCGTGGTACCGGTGGTGCCGGTGAGCCTGCCGGTTTCGGAAGGTCGTCAAGCAACCCGCCTTGACGGTGGGACAGGCATGCCTGTCCCCTACAATGGGTTAGGGGAGCGTTATACAGTCGTCAGCAGCCCGATCCTCTCCAGCGCCATGGTTTCGGCCGATGTGCTCAAGGCGGGCGCTCTCGTCAACGGGATGGTTTCGAATGCCAGGGCTGAGGGGAGTTCTTCGCCGGTTGGGAGCCGCTCAGCTCTCAACGCGGCGTTGGGTCGTGGGCAAAATCCGCAACAGTCGTCAGTCTTCAGTCGTCAGTCTTCAGTCAAATCCTCTAAGAATTGGGATCTGCGGTCGGTCGCTCAGCTCGCGTCGTGGGCGGTCTTCACGCCGGCAGCCCTGTATGGGGCCGTCAAGGTCATCTCGCTCGCGCCTAAGGTCATTGCCATGGGCGGATGGGTGAGCGTCTTCATCCAGCCGGCAGCTCTGATCGGCTTTGCCGTGATGGGGCTGGGCCTCTATGCTTTTATCCATCGTTTCGGCAAGGTCGAGGCCTTCGTGCCGGAGGTCGGAGCGAAGGTCCCTGTATTTGACGCGGATGCCGGCAGCCGCACACTGCTCGAGCAGATGAGCGCCAACCGGGATGTCCAGGGCTTGAGCTGGGGTGACAGGCTTTCCGTTTACGCCAGAGCGGCGACGAAGTATCTTTGGAATCTCACCCAGAGACAGCACTATGATACTCTTTCGCTTGGCAACTTCCCGAAGGTCCAGACGGCCTTTGCGTGGTTGAACAGCCATCCGTGGCTGGGCGGCGTCTTTGTGACAAAAGCGCTGACCCTTGCCTTTGAGATCGCGACCACAGGCGTCCTCTTCACCTATTTCCTCAAAGATTTCACCGTCGCCTTTGCCGCCGGCCACAGCGCGTTCGCTTCCAAGATCGAGCCGCGCGTCGTCGATATGTATGTTTCCAGGGCGGTCAAGGATGTCCTGCGCGAACGCGAGGCGGGCGTGGTCCGTAAGGCCGGCCGCATCGCGGGACGCGCGCTCTCCTTCGGCTATGCCAAAGATTTCACGGCGTTGGCGGTCTTGTATCTCGGCCAGCAGATGAGAAGGACCCAGAATCCTGTGGCCCGGTTCCTGATCGCCGGTCCGTTCCTGGCCTCGATCCTGACCATGGCGGCCACGCGGCTGTTCTTCAGCAGGGCGTTGATCACCGCCGTGGGAGGAGTCGTCGGGTTCGGGCTGGACCTGTTGACCCCGATTCAGGGCCTTCTGGATTATCCGTTCTATAAGTATTCCTACGAGATCTTCGGCGAGGGCGTGATCAACGCGAGGGCCTTTATCCATAACTACGCGATCGTCTTCGCGCTGGGGATCGGGATGGTGCCGGCGATCTGGAAGCAGAGCCTCATCCGGGCCGAGGGCAGCAAAGGGATTGCCGCGGCGCTGACGTTTGTCCACTTTCTGCCGGGGGCCGTTTCGATGTTTCTCGTCGGGCCTGAGATCAGCGCTGCCCTGTATTTCTGGGGCGATATCCCGCTTGTCGGTCCCATGGTCACCTATATGGAACGGGTCATTTATGGCGCTAACGGATATCCGTCGGTCGGCGAGAGCTTCTTCTCGGGCCTGTCGGATGCCGCGCAGAGCCATTTCAGTGTCGACGTTTCGAATTCCCTCTTTGATGCGGCCAGGGCGATCAATCCTCTTTGGGAAACGCCGGACAGAGGGTCGGTCCAGATGATGAGCCATCTGATGCCTTATATGACGGCTCAGGAGAGGGCGTTGTTTGAGAAAGCCGGAGACGGCTGGAGGCAGGATGAGAAAGTCGGCGGCATCGTCTCCAGGATTCAGACAGAACGGGAAAAAAGATCGATCGAGATCGAGCTAGCTCACAAGATCCCGGCCCGGACAGCTTATGAGAAGGAACATTTGGAAGACATAAAGGCTCGCCTGGCGATGATCGAGGCTGGGGAGAGGCAGGAAAAGGCGTCCAACATGCTCGCCGCGATAGGGAAGCAGGGCGCGGAATA
>JBFZAX010000137.1:0-3585 GCA_041308805.1 Candidatus Omnitrophota bacterium
ATGGTCGATTGTCTATGGCCAAACGATGGGTCTGAAGGTCTCCGGGTCTCAAAGTCTCAGGTAGTCGTCAGAGACGGATAGCCGAAGGATGAGCCCCAGGGTCACTCGGCCGTTACCCGACTGTATTTGTTTTCAGTTTTGACCATAGACCATAGACTATTGACTATCGACTCCGTTGAGACCTTGAGACTTTGAGACCCATCTAATTTAAGTAAACTATGAATATACTTCAGATCGTCCCTCAGCTCAACGTAGGCGGAGTCGAGACCGGCACGGTCGACCTGGCGAAATTTTTCCTTAAGGCCGGCCATCGCAGTATCGTCGTCTCTGCGGGCGGCGACCTCGTCCAAGAACTGGAGGAGGCGGGGATCGTTCACTACACGTTGCCCGTGGCGAACAAGGCGTTCTGGGTCATGGTCCGCGCTTCGGCCCGCCTGGCCGAGATCATCAAAAAAGAGCGCGTCGATATCGTCCACGCCCGCTCCCGCGTCCCGGCGTGGGTCGGTTTTATGGCGGTGCGCCGGGCTCCGGCCGCGTTCATCACGACCGCGCACGGCCATTATACCCGGCACCTCTTCAGCCATATCATGGGCGCGGGCAAGTTCACCATCGTCCCCAGCACGGTCATCGGTAAGCACATGATGGAGGTCTTCGGCGTGCGGCGGGAGAATATCCGCCTGATCCCCCGCAGCGTCGATCTGGACAGGTATTATCTTAAAGCGCCTCCCAACCCTCAGAAGAGGGATTTCGTTATCGCCGTGATCGGCCGCGTGACGCCCATCAAGGGGCAGATCTACTTTTTGAAGGCCTTGGCCCGTATCATTCGCACGATGCCTTATGTTAAAGGGTGGGTCGTCGGCGGCGTTTCGCCGGGCAAGGATGGCTATATGGAAGAGCTCGAGGTTTGGACGCGGCGGCTCGGGCTTTCCAGCTACGTCGAGTTCCTGGGCAACCGGCGCGACCTCCCGCAACTCATGGAGCAGATCGACTGCGTCGTCATGCCGTCGCTCGTCCCGGAAGCGTTCGGCCGGGTCATCGTCGAGGCCCAGGCGAGCGGCGTGCCGGTGGTCGCCACGCGCGTCGGCGGGGTCGTTGAGATCATCGATGACGGCGTCAACGGCCTGCTGGTGGAGCCGCAGGACCACCAGGGTCTCGCGGAGGCGATCCTGAAGGTTTTGGGCGATCCGGCCCTGGCGTCCATGCTGGTGAGCAACGCCCGCCAGAAGGTCGAAGAGAAGTTCACGCTGCGGAAGATGGCCGAAGACACTCTGAAGGTCTATGCCGAGGCGCTCGAGGGACCGCGGATCCTGGTCATCAAGATCGGCGCGCTCGGCGACGCGGTCCTGGCGGTTCCTTCCTTTGAGGCTCTGCGCAAGAAGTTCCCCGGCGCGAAGATATTCTGTCTGGCGGGCAAAGAGGTCCGGGAGGTCTTTGCGCGCTGTCCGTATATCGACGAATTGATCGTCTGCGACTTGAAGGGCAAGGACCGGGGGTGGCGCGGGATGTGGGCGTTGTCGCAAAAGCTGATGCGCTACCGTTTCGATGCCGTGGTCGATCTCCAGAACAACAGGAAGAGCCATCAGCTCGCGTACGCGACCTTCGCTCCCCAGCGCTATGGATATGACAACAGGAAGCTCGGCTTCCTGCTCAACCACCGGATCGTTGACGGCCGGGAGCCCATCGACCCGGTCCGCCACCAGTTCCGGGTCCTGAACATGATGGGTGTCGTCTACCGGGAGGAACAGCTAAAGCTTTGGACGGCGCCCGAGGACCAGCAGTTCGCCGACAAGTTCCTCGAGGAATTCTGGCTGGGCCGCGAGCGCCTGATCGGCATCAACATCGGCGCCAGCGTCCGTTGGCCGAGCAAGCGGTGGCCGGCGAGATCATTCGCGCGCCTGTGCGACCGCCTGGCCAAGAAAGATTACCGGGTCCTTCTGACCGGGAGCAAAGAAGATGCTTCATTTGCCCAGGAGGTGCTGCGGGAGGTCAAGACCAAGCCGATCTGCGCCGTGGCGCAGACGACCTTGATGCAGCTGGCGTGTTTGGTCCGCAAGTGCGACGTTTACATCACCGGAGATTCCGCGCCGCTGCATGTGGCGGCGGCGATGCAGGTCCCCATCGTGGCGCTTTTCGGGCCCACGGATCCGAAGAGGCACGCGCCGGCGATGGCCCGCGGCGTCGTCATTAAGAAAGATTGTCCGCCGTGCTATAAGCGCCGATGCCGCAAAAAGAGGCATGCCTGCATGGAAGATATCACCGTCGAGGAGGTCGCCGCGGCGGCCGAGCGCCTCTTGAAGGAGGCCCAGGCGGTATGAAAATCTTGCTGCTGGCGAACCATCTGAATTTCGGCGGGATCGCCGTCTACGTGACCCGGTTGGCCGCGGCGCTGAGGCAGCGGGAAGGGGCAAGGGTCTGGGTGGCTTCGCGCGGCGGGGATTGCCGGTCCTATCTTCAGGAAGCGGGGATCGGCCATTTGGATATCCCGTTGACGACCAAGTGCGAGGTGAGCCCCAAGGTGGCCCTGGCCGCGGCGCGGCTGCGCGGTTTTATCGTCGAGGAAGGGATCGATATCATCCATGCCAATACCCGGGTGACGCAGGTTTTGGCTTTTTTGTTGTCGGCGGCGACGAAGCGGCCGTATCTGACGACCTGCCACGGGTATTTCAGGCCGCATCTGGGCCGGCGCTGCTGGCCGTGTTGGGGCCGCCGGGTCATCGCGATCAGCGATCAGGTGCGCGAGCATCTCATCCGCGATTTCGGCCTGGACCCCGCCAAGATCGGGCTGATCTATAACGGCGTGGACGCGGACCGCTTCCGGCCTCTGGATCCCCAGGCGCGGCGGGAGCGTAAGCGGCAGATGGGGCTCGATCCCGATAAGAAGACGGTCGGCCATATCGGAAGGCTTTCGTCGGTGAAGGGGCAGAGGTTTTTCGTTCTTGCGGCGGCCCATCTGTCGGCGCAGCGGCCGGATCTTCAGTTCCTCCTGGTCGGCGACGGCCCGGAGGCAGGCCCCTTGCGTCAGCTGGTCCGGGAAAAGGGCTTGGAAAAGATCTTTCTCCTGGTGTCGGCTGTCGAAGACACGGCGCAGGCGCTCGGCGCGATGGATGTCTTCGTGATGCCGTCGGTCCAGGAAGGGTTGGGGCTTTCGATCTTGGAGGCGCAGGCGCAGGGCGTGCCGGTCGTCGCCTCGCGCGTCGGCGGCATCCCGACGGTGATCGAGGACCGCCGGACGGGCCTTTTGTGCCCCGCCGCAGATGCCGGGCTGCTGGCGGCCGGCATCCGGGAGCTGTTGCAGGACGCGGACCTCAGCGCCCGCCTCGTCGGCGCGGCGCGCGCCCAGGTCGAAGAGAAATTTTCGCTCTCCCGGATGGCTCGCGAGACGAGAGCTTTTTACGGGAAGATCCTTGCCGATTCAAATTAGATGGGTCGCAACGGCAGGTCTCAAAGACTCAAGGTCTCAACGGAGTCGATAGCCAATAGTCTATGGTCTATGGTCAAAACTGAAAACAAATACAGTCGGGTAACGGCCGAGTGACCCTGGGGCTCATCCTTCGGCTATCCGTCTCTGACGACTACCTGAGACTT
>JBFZAX010000138.1:0-2808 GCA_041308805.1 Candidatus Omnitrophota bacterium
CCGAAATCCGAGGTCCGATTTTTCAGACTTCCGACTTCTGACTTCCGACCTCGGTTCTGGCCATAGACAATCGACCATTGACCATCGACTATAGACTTTCCTGTGGCCATCTGCGTTTCATCCGCGAAAATCTGCGTTAATCACCAAACAAGATCAATGAAGCTCGCCTTTCTATTTCCCGGCCAGGGCGCCCAATATGTCGGCATGGGCAAGGATCTCTGCGAGAATTTTCCCGAAGCCCTGAAGGTCTTCCAGGAAGCCGACGGCGTCTTGGGGTTTTCCCTTTCCCGTCTCTGTTTTGAAGGCCCTTTCGAAGAATTGACCCTTACGGAGAATTGTCAGCCCGCGGTCCTGACGGCCAGCATCGCCGCCTTGGCTGTCCTCAGGGTCAGGCATCCCCAGATCGAACCCTCTGCCGTGGCCGGACTGAGCCTCGGGGAGTATTCCGCGCTGGTCGCCAACGGTGTTTTGTCTTTCAGGGACGCCGTTTCCCTGGTGCGCCGGCGGGGCCAATTCATGGAGGAAGCCGCGCGCAAGCATCCCGGAAAGATGTCTTGCGTCCTGGGTCTTGAGGCCGATCAGATGTCGGCTATATGCGCTGATACATCTTGCGAGATCGCCAACCTCAACTGTCCCGGCCAGGTGGTTATTTCCGGCTCGCAGGCGCATCTGGAGGCGGCGGCCCAGGCGGCTCTTCAAAAAGGGGCGAAACGGGTCATCCCCCTCGATGTCAGCGGTCCGTTCCATTCATCCCTCATGGACGAGGCCTGCCTGAAGCTCTCCGAGGAGATCGAAAAAGTGAAGTTTTCCCCCGCTAAGTGTCCGGTGGTTTGCAACGTGAGCGCGCGGGAAGAATCCGACCCGGCGCAGATCCGCGCCAATCTTATCAAGCAGGTCAATTCGGCGACTTACTGGGAAGCTTCCATGAGGCTCCTGTTGAGTCGGGGGGAAGTCCGTTTTTTTGAGGTGGGTCCGGGAACGGTTTTGAAGGGATTGTTCAAGAAGATCGATCCTTCTGTCAAGGTCTTGAACGCAGGGCAATTGGCTGATCTCGAGGGCGTATCCTTGGCTCTCGCGGCAACATCCTAAAAAGGAAGGTCGCTATGAGATTGCAAGGCAAGGTGGCATTGATCACGGGTGGCGCTCGCGGCATCGGGCGGGAGATCGCGCTTTTGTTCGCCCGCGAAGGGGCCGATGTGGCGATCTGCGACGTCAACCGTGAGGTCGCGGACCAGACGAAGAAGGAGATCGAAGCGCTCGGCCGTCGGGCGATGAGTTTCGAGACGGATGTCACTGACCTCAAACAAGTTGAAGAGATGACGAACAATGTTCTTGACAATTTTAAACGCCTTGATATATTAGTTAACAACGCAGGCATTACGCGCGACGGTCTTTTGCTCCGGATGAGCGAAGAGGACTGGGACAAGGTGCTTGCGGTAAATCTTAAAGGCGTCTTCAGTTGCACCAAAGCCGTTTCTAAGATTTTGATCAAGCAGCGAAGCGGCAAGATCGTCAATATCGCTTCGATCATTGGGATCATGGGGAATGCCGGACAGGCCAACTATGCGGCCTCCAAGGGCGGCATCATCAGCTTCACGAAGTCTGTCGCCAAGGAGCTGGCGTCCCGCAATGTCCAGGTCAACGCCGTGGCCCCGGGCTTCATCCAGACGGCCATGACGGATAAATTGACGCCGGCCCAGCGCGAGACGATGTTGGCCGCCATCCCGCTGGCGCGATTAGGGGTCGCCGCAGACGTGGCTCAGGCGTGCCTGTTTTTGGCCTGCGGGGAAGCCGACTATATTACCGGTCAGACGCTCGTGGTAGACGGGGGCATGAGCATGTGAGGAAGGCCGGAAGGGCCTGCTGCCCGAGTCCAGCACAGCGAGTGTCGTACGGTTTTGATAAATTTGAACAGGGAGTCAGTTCGCACAGGGACTTAGGACACGTGTTCCATAAGTCAAGTGCTCATTAAAGGAGGAGCATAATGACAGACGCAGCAAGCAAGGTTAAGAGCATCATCGCGGAGCAGTTGGGCGTGAAGCCCGAGGAAGTGACGACCGAGGCTTCTTTTGTCGAAGACCTGGGCGCCGATTCCTTGGATACGGTGGAACTGGTGATGGCGCTCGAAGAGGAGTTCGGCATCGAGATCCCCGACGAGGACGCCGAGAAGATGACGACCGTGGGCGACGCCGTCAAGTACATCGAAGACAAGATCGCCAAGAAGTAGCGCGAGCCTTGTCGGACCAACCCTTGTTAAAACTCAACATACCCCGACGAATGTCGGGGTATTTATTCGTACATCCCGCGAGCGCGGGGGATGAGGCTGTGACTGGATGACGACGAGACGCAGGGTCGTGGTGACGGGATTGGGGGCGGTGACCCCCCTGGGCAACAATGTGGGTGACCTTTGGACATCCCTGATCGCCGGAAAGAGCGGCGTGGGCCCGATCACCCATTTTGACGCGTCGGACTTTGACACCCGGATCGCCGGCGAGGTCAGGGATTTTGACCCCGAGAAATTCATGAGCAAGAAGGAGGCCAAGCATACGGAGAAATTCGTCCATTATGCCATGGCCGCTTCGCACGAGGCTGTTGAAGATGCCGGCCTGGCCCTTGAAAGGCTCGACCTGGAGCGCTGCGGGATCCTGATCGGCTCAGGGATAGGGAGCCTGCGCATTATCGAAGAGCAGCATAAGGTGCTGCTCGAGCGCGGGCCCGGGAAGCTGACGCCTTTCCTCATTCCGATGCTGATCGTCAATGAGGCCTCGGGCCATGTTTCGATGAAGTTCGGTTTTAAAGGGCCTAATT
>JBFZAX010000139.1:0-2696 GCA_041308805.1 Candidatus Omnitrophota bacterium
ATGGGGGCGTATTCTCCGGCTCCGGTGGTCACGGCCGAAGTGTTGGCCGCGGTCCAGGGGAAGGTCGTCGAGCCGGTCCTGCGCGGCATGGAAGCCGAGGGCGCGCTTTACCAGGGCGTCCTTTACGCGGGTATTATGGTTACCGAAAAAGGGCCCCGGGTCCTGGAGTTCAACGTGCGCTTCGGCGACCCCGAGACCCAGGCGGTCTTGGCGCGGCTGGACTCGGACCTTGTTGAGGCGCTGTTGTGGACGCTGGACCCTTCGGCGCGACCTCCGGCGATGAAGTGGAGCAAGAAATCTTCCGTGTGCGTGGTCGTTGCTTCGGGCGGCTATCCGGGGCCTTACGATAAAGGGAAAGCTATCGCCGGGTTGGATCGTTTTCAGAGAGACCGGGACGTGCATATTTTTCACGCCGGGACGCGCGCCAAGGGATCCGTCTTAGAAACAGACGGCGGACGCGTGCTCGGGGTCACCGCGCTGGGGCAGGACCTGCGCCGGGCCGTCGACCTGGCTTATGAAGCCGCCGGGGCGATCCATTTTGATGGGATGCATTACCGCCGGGATATCGGATGGCGGGCGCTGGACAATGCGCCGGCCGGACATTAAGAGCCGCGCGCCGGCGGGTTCTTGAAAAAAGAAGAACAGGAGAGGACGGACGCCATGAAAAGACCGCAAGTCGCGATCGTGATGGGCAGCGTTTCTGACCTGGAGACCATGAAGGCCGCCGCGGGGATCCTTCAGGATTTTCGGGTGCCTTTTGTCATGAAGGTTCTTTCCGCGCACCGGACCCCGAAAGAACTGGAGGCGTTCATCCTTGCCATGGAAGAGGCGGGAGTGAAGGTCTTTATCGCCGGCGCCGGCGGCGCCGCGGCCCTGGCGGGGGTGGTGGCGAGCCACACGACCCGTCCGGTCTGTGGTGTTCCGATCGAGACAAAAAGCCTTAAAGGGTTGGATTCGTTGTTGTCTACGGTCCAGATGCCGGCAGGCATCCCCGTGGCGTGTTTTGCGATCGGCACCGCCGGCGCGAAGAACGCGGCGCTCTTCGCGCTCTCGCTGCTCGCGGCGGATTCCGTCCCGGTCGGCCGCCGGATCAAAGGGTTCCGCCGGCGTCAGGCGGCGGCGGTCAAAAAGGCGAAGGTGTCCTGTTGACGAGCAAGACGAAGGTCCTCAAGGTTGATCCCCGCGGCGGCGATTGGGCCGCGGTGGAAGAGGCGGCGCGCCTCCTTGGCGAGGGCGGCCTGGTGGCGTTTCCGACGGAGACGGTTTACGGCGTCGCCGCGAACCTGTTGCACCGCGGCGCGATGGAGCGCTTGACGCGGCTCAAGGAGAGGCCCGCGCAGAAACATTTTTCCATCCACGTGGCCGCCAAAGCGGACGCGGAGAAGTACGCGGTCGATATTGCGCCGCGGGCCTACAAGGTGATCGACCGGTTCTGGCCCGGGCCGTTGACCGTCGTCTTGCCGGCGCCGCAGGATAAGAGCGTCGGCTTGCGCATGCCCAGCCATGAAGTGGCGCTGGCGTTGCTCAGCGAAGTCGATTTTCCCGTGGTGGCGCCGTCCGCGAACCGGACCGGCCGTCCCGCCCCCCGCGACGCGGCGGGCGTGATCGGAGAGCTCGACGGTCTCGTCGATCTGGTCTTGGATGCGGGTCGCACCAGCCTGGGGATGGAGTCTACCGTCATGGATTGCCGCAGGCTTCCTTTTGAAGTTCTGCGGGAAGGCGCCTTGAAAAAAGAAGAGGTGAAGAAAGTGGCTGATGCCAAGACCGTCCTTTTTGTCTGCACCGGCAACTCCTGCCGTTCGGTCATGGCCGAGTATCTCTTGAGAAAGAAGATGATGGCGATGGGCCGCGAGGACGTCGATGTCTTATCCGCCGGCACCTTCGCTCTTTTCGGAATGGGGCCGACCCGCGAGACCTTGCGGCTTATCGGGCAGGCGGCGGGGCTCGACGCCAGCGGACATAAGGCGTTGAAGGTGACTCCGGACCTGCTTAAAGCCGCAGACCTGATCTTCGCGATGGAGCGCAGGCATCTGGAAGAGGTGCTGCGGCTGTGTCCGTCCGTCAAAGAGCGGGCGCACCTGCTTTTGGCCTACGCGGGCCTCGACGGTTCAGGCGCGGATATCGCCGACCCTATCGGCAAGTCCGAGGAGTTTTACCGGATGAGTTTTTTGAGGATCGAGGAGGCGGTGCAGAAGATAGGGGAGAAGCTATGAAAAAAGAAGCGATTGCGATCGGCTGTGACCATGGCGGGTGGCGGCTGAAAGAAGAGCTGTCCGCGTATCTGCGCAAAAGAGGCTACGCCGTGCGCGACATGGGGACCTTTTCCGAGGCTTCGGTGGACTATCCCGACACCGCCTATAAGGTCGCTTCGGCCGTCGCCCGCCGACGGGCCGGCCGGGGCATCCTGATCTGCAAAAGCGGGATCGGCAATTCGATCGCGGCCAATAAGGTCAAGGGGGTGCGGGCGGCGCTTTGTTATAATATCAAGGCCGCCAGGCTGTCGCGCCGGCATAATGACGCCAATGTCCTTGTCCTGGGCGCGCTCTTTGTCGCGCCCCCGAGGGCCCGGCGGATCGCCGAGGTCTGGCTGGCGACTCCTTTCGAAGCGGGCCGCCATCTGCGGCGCATCAAAAAAATAGAAGAGATCGAGGAGAGAGGCCGATGCCGATAAAAACACTTAAAAAAACGGATCCGGA
>JBFZAX010000140.1:0-3323 GCA_041308805.1 Candidatus Omnitrophota bacterium
CGATCATCATGAACAAGACGATGAAGAAACTTCCCAGGAAATTCACGAACATGCCGCCGACCATCTTGTCCTGCCAGACCATGTTGATATAAGTGAGCCCGGCCCAGCGGTGGACCACCTCCATCGGGGCCGGATTCTCGGCAAAGTAGCGCTCGACCTGACGCACCACGGCCGTCATATCCTTATTGTCTCCGGACGTCAACTGCAGCCACAGATTGGCCTTCGAATAATCCGGATTCACGAAATGCCAGAGGTCATCGGGCTTGTGGGAGCTCTCGAAAGAGAGCAGCGCCTGGGCGACCGCCGCCTTTGTCGGCGGGACGACGTTGTCTTTCTTGTCGCCCCCCAATAATTCATAATAGACCTTCTTAGCCACATCCGCGATGGTGGTGGATTTGCCCACCAGCCCGTTAGCCGCCAGGTCCTTCTGCAGGGATTCGATATAGCGCAACATCGCGGGTTCTTTGAACGCCTCCGCGTCTTTCTGCGCAGCCTCCAGGACAAGATAGGCGCTGTAAGTCCCGCCGAAGTGCTTGTTCAAGACGATATCGGCCACCCGTATCGGATGTCTTTTGGCGAACCACTTGGTCGGATTGTCATTGATCTGGATGCGGCTGATGCCATAGATCGAAACGAGGACCAGAACCAGCGTGCCCGCCAAGATCCCTTTCCATCGGCGCACGGAAAACCGGCCTAATCCGCCCAATAAACGGGTGAACCCGCTATCCTTCAACTCCTGCTCGCTGGCGCCGAACCCCCCCATCTTTTCCTCATCCAAAAGCGCGACATAGGCGGGGATCAACACGACGGTCAAAACCCAGGCGATGACCACCCCCACGGCGACAAAGATGCCGAAGACCTGCACCGGCGGGATGGGCGCGAAAGAGAGCGAGAAGAATCCGGCAGCCGTGGTCAACGTCGTGAAAAGATTGGGCCGATAGAGCTCCTGCAGCACGTGCTGGATGGTCTTGTTCTTATCCTTAAAGATGCGGTATTTCTCGAAAAATTCGTTCAAGACGTGGATGGAATCGAGCACCGAGATCGGCAACAAAAAGATGGGGATCATCGAGCTCATGATATGGATCGGAAAACCGAAACCGACCAGCAGCCCCATCGTCAGGATAACGACGACGATCGCCATGATGATGGGCATGATGACCAGCTGCAGATGCCCGAAAAACCACCACATCAGAAGGAAAATAACGAGGATCGCCAGCGGCGCGTCGATCGCCATCTGAAGGAACATCTCCACGCCGAACGCGTCTTCGGCCAACGGCAAGCCCGTCAGATAATAACGCTCTTTCCCGTTGCCTCCGGGGAGGTTGCGCGAGATCTCTTTGGAGATCCGGTAGCTGAGCTTCTTCTCTTTGATGGGGACATAAATGCACAGGGCCTTGCCGTCCCGGGAGATCAACGTATCGTAGAACAAGGGGTTTTCCAGCGCGCGGGCCTTGATACGCCCGGCCTCCTGAGCGGTGTACGGCGGCTGACCCATCAACCACCTGAAACTCACGGTCCCCGGCCCCGCCTGCTCGATATCGTCCTTGTTCGCCAGGCTCATCAGCTCGTAGGCGACGACCCCGTCGATCGAACGGATCTTCTGGGTCAGGGCGTGCACCTTGTCAAGCGTATCAGGATTAAAGACGCCCTCCGGGTCCTCTTCGTTGACGATCCCCAAGACGATGTAATCATAAAGACCGAACTCTTTTCTCACTTCCCGGTCAAAGACCCGGACAAACTCATTCTCCGGAAGCATGTTTTCCGGGTCGGTGTCGACCTTGACCCTGAAAAACTGGGCCAGGGAAAGAACGACCAGGACGCCGATGATGATGAAGACAAGCTTGGGCCGTTTGAGGGCGAATCCGACAAGCGCATTAAGCACGGGCACCTCCTGCTAAACCTAATTGTTAGGATTTCAGACTTTTAAGAGAGAAAGGATCCCGCGGATCCTCGGGTCGATGACCCTGTAGCACGTCTTGACACCCTTCTTCTGAGGGGCGATGATCCATATCGTTTCATCGGCTCTCCTTAAGACCGCAAAACCAGTGAGTTGCGGTTTTCTATTTACGGCTTCTATCGCAAGATTATACCGCCTTCAGAGTCTCCTTTCCAACAAAAAACCCGGTCCGATGGGATCCAAAGGACCGGGTGATTCGCATGTCTCTTTAAACCGCCGTCAATAACGGCGCGGGCCGCGGTGCCTCCCTTGACGGTTGGCGCCGAACTTCGGCCTTGGCCTCTCTTCATGGGACCGAGACGACGATCCCTGAGCGAACGGCTCCGAAGCAAACTCCGGATGGCGCGAGACGGGCAACGACACCTTGAGCAATTTCTCGATGTCGCCCACATCCCGGCTCTGGTCAGGGGTCGCGAATGAGATCGCGTGCCCTTTCTGTCCCGCCCTCCCCGTGCGGCCGATGCGGTGCACGTAGTTCTGGGCGTCGTCCGGAAGATCATAATTGATCACCAGCTCGATGCCGGTCACGTCGATCCCGCGGGCCGCGATATCCGTGGCCACCAGGACCTTGTACTTGCCGGTTTTGAAGCCTTCCAGTGCCTCCCGGCGCTGGTTGAGCGAGCGGTTCGAATGGATCTCGGCTGCCCGATATCCCATGGCCTTCACCGAGCTGGTGATCTTGCGCGCGCCGTGCTTGGTGCGCGAGAACAGCAGGACGGAGCCCGGATACTGCGCCAGGACCTTATTCAACAGCCGCAACTTCATGTCTTTTCTCACCACAAATAATTCGTGGGTGACGCGTTCGGCCGCCGTGCCGGGCGGAGCGATCTCCACCGAAAGCGGCAGTTTCATATACTTCGAAGCGATCGCCATGATCTCCTTGGGCATCGTCGCCGAAAAGAGCATCGTCTGGCGCTCTTTGGGGACGAACTTCAGGATCTTCTCGATCTGGGGCGCGAACCCCATATCCAGCATCCGGTCCGCCTCATCAAGCACCAGCATGACGACCTCATTCGGCAGGATGTTCCACTGGCTCATATGGTCGAGCAATCGGCCCGGGGTGGCGATGACCACTCTCGGATTGCGCCGCAACGCCGCGACCTGCGGCTCCATCGGCGCGCCGCCGATCAGGCAAGCGGTGCGCAGCCCGTAAGGCGCCACGAGCGGCTGATAGGCTTCATGGATCTGAAGGGCGAGCTCCCGCGTCGGCGCCAGCACCCATCCGGCCCCCTGTATTTGCGCCAGCAGCTGGACCATCGGGATGGCAAACGCGTGGGTCTTGCCCGTTCCTGTCTGGGCGATGCCCACGATATCCTTGCCCTGGAGCGCCAACGGAACAGCCTTGAGCTGGATGGGGGTAGGGACC
>JBFZAX010000141.1:0-2515 GCA_041308805.1 Candidatus Omnitrophota bacterium
ATCAGGCTCTCCAAAACCTCAGGTTCTTCAGAAAGGCTGCGTAGAAAGAAAAATCCTCCCGGTCGAACCGGCATTCCCTGAAAAAACGGGCGAGGCTGTATCCGCTGTATCTCAGAAAGAGGGTCAGCTCCGCAACGGCCACGCCGAAATAAGTCGCCGTGCCCGCCCACGCCGCACCGACAGCCCCGTAGGCGGGGATCAGCCACATATTGAGAAAGATATTGACCAGGGCAGACCCGAGCATGACGAATGAGACCGGCAGGAACCGTCTGACCCCCACCAAAAAATTCGTCAGGATCACGCTCAGGTACAAAACGAAAGCTCCGGGCAAAAGGACCAGCAACGGCTTTAAAGACTCGATGAAAGCCTCACCGAAGACCAGAACGATCAATATCCTGGCCGACAAAAAAAGCAGGGACGCGACGGCGAGCAGAATGAAAAAGTTGTGTTTCAGGATCCGGACAGCCTTGCTCGCCATGTCCTCAGGGTTCGAGAGGTTTTGCGCCACCCGCGCGTAGAAAACCGTCTGGACGGCGGCGGGGACGAGCTGCAAGGCGTCCGACATCGAAACGGCTACCGAATAAAAACCGAGATGGGCGATCTCCCGATAATACCCCAGCATCAGCTGGTCAATACGGGAAAAAAGGTAAACGCCGATCACGCCCAGATGAAGCTTAAGGCCGTCGGAGACCAGTTCGGCCAGCAGGCGGCCGCGGAAGCGCCACTTCCCGCGGGTCAGCGACGCCACCCCCCAGATCCCCAATCCCGCCGCCAGCCCATTGCCGGCCAGATACGCCCAGACCGCTCCCGCCACACGGGCCTTGAGGACGATAACGAACACGACAAAGAATACGAAGACCGTCCCGCCTTGGACCACGCTGACCAAGTTCATCCCGGCGATCTTCTCCTGGGTCTGCAGCAAGCTGGAAAATAGCTGCATAGAAAAAAAACAAGGCAACAATCCCAAGGCCAGAAAGATCAACCGGTGATCAAGACCTGACGAGAACAACCGGGGAAAAAAACACAAGATCGCCAGGAACACGGCGGCCAGGACGAACGTCGCCAACGCCGCGAATCCGGCGCAAGTCCCGCCGTAATCTTCCAAGGAATACTTTTTCAGCCCCACATGGACCGTCAGCGCCCTGAAAACACTGAAATGGCCGACTATGAACAACAAATTCGGATACAAGATCAAAAGCGCCAGGCTCCCCTTGCCTTCCGGACCCAAAAAACGCGCGCTCAAGATCCCCGTGCCCAACGAAAAGACCTGGATCAGAAGCAGCGAAGCGAACGTCTGGGCCGCCTGGTTCGCAAAGTTCAATCCGCCGGCCAAGGTGATCTTGTCCTGTCTCATGTCTTCCTCGTATCCAGGATAACCAACGTGGTCCCTTCGATGCGACGCAGCCCCCGGAAAGCGGGATCGCTGCGGGACAGTTCGTCGAGGGCGCGGGTCACGCCCTCCCAATCCTCCCCATAATCGTGCCAAAGGATGACGCCACCCGCCCGGACGAGCCTCATCGCCGCGCGCGAATCATTCAAGGCATAATCGAATGAATGGGAGCCGTCGACGAAGACGAGGTCCATCGAACATTCGTAGGGAAGAAAGCTGAAGGTCGCCGAATCCCCGAACAGCTGCACGATCCGGCCAGCCTCGGGCGTTCCCGCGAAACGAGCGCCTGAAGCCTTTTTTTCGATGAAAGGCCGGTCGCCCTTCTCCAGGAGCAGCTTGGCTTGGGAGGCGCCCGCCGCGGGCAGATCGAGCGTATAGACAACGCCGGCATCCATGTTGGCCGCAATATTCAATGTCGTACGGCCGTCGAACGTCCCGATCTCAAAAACCTTCTGCGGCCGATACACGACGACAAGTCGGTTGATAACCAGGAGCTCCGATAGCGAAATATTCCCGTCAGCCGGGAACGGCTCAGGGACTTTGACCGGACACCGCGACGGAGCCACCACCTCAAGAGCGAGCCACGGAAGCAGCGAACGGGCTCTTGCCCAGCGGCCGTACCCGAAACGCTCGGCGATCTTGATCAGGAACGCGCGCGAAGAACTCCTGAAAACGCCTATCGTAAAAAGACAGAGACATCCTCCCGCGGCGAAAAGGTACTTGCCGATGAATTGAACGATCTTCCTCAAGCCGGCTTCCCTTCTTTGCTCAGGTCGATTCCATTTCGGGCACCGCCCCCGGAACCGCCAACGAAGGCAACAGCGCCACGATCCCCGCCAGAAACCAGAACGGCTCCATGATACGGATGATGATGAAAGATGCGGCGGTCAGGCTATGGACCAAAAGTCCCGCGAACCCCGCCAGAAAACCCGCGGTGACGCCCCGGCCGAACGCGCTCTCCCGGACCGCGGCCAGGCCTTTCCGCGCGCCGGAAAAAAGACGGACCAGCAAAAAGAGGAACGCGCCGAAACCCACCAGGCCCGTCTCGATCATGACCCGCGTATACTGATTGTCGATGACGCTCGTGGCGGGGATCCCGTAACCCAATAATGGCTTCTTCCCCAG
>JBFZAX010000142.1:0-3862 GCA_041308805.1 Candidatus Omnitrophota bacterium
AGATGCGGCGCACACAATGGCGAGCCCAACGAGCATTATCTTGATCTTGGTATTCATCCCACCCCTTTATTTTGTAATCAGATATATCACAGAAAAATCAGGAGTGCAAGGAAAATTTGGCGGTTTTTTCAATCTACCGCTTCTGTCCCACGGAGTTAGGCGTTTTAAGCCTCCCTCATAACAAAGACCAAGATCCGATTTTGGACACCCGGGCGCGGGGCCGCGGGCTTATTCGTTGATCTGCGCGAAGACCTGCCGGGTGACCAGGCTCGCGGCGCCCAAAGCCACCGCTTCTTCCCCCAGCCGGGACGGCACGACCTTGACCGCCTGCGCAGACTCTTCAAAACACCACTCGGTCACCGATTCCTTGACCTTTTCCATCAATAAGACGCCGGCTTCTTCGATGCCGCCGCCCACGATGACCATCTGAGGATTCAAAAGATTGACGAGATACGCGATGCGGACACCCAGCCGCTCGCCGGCTTCGCGCACGACCTCCACCGCCGGAGATTCTCCCCGCTTGGCAGACTCAAAGACCTCCCGCAGCGTCATCGCCTGGGACTCTGCGGCCTCGCGGCTGAAGAGCGTCGAATTCTCCTGCAGCCGCTGGCGGAACGCCTGGAAGATCCCCAGGTCCGCCTCCCAGCGGTCGAGGAACGGCGGCGCCGGGCGCTTGCCGCTATGGATCGCGACCTCGCCCGCGCACCCGCTGGTGCCGCGGTAGATCTCGCTGTTAAGCATCAGCCCGCAGCCGACGCCGGAAAACATATAAAGAAGGTCTTTGACGTCGGACTCCAGGGCGAGCCACTGTTCGCCGAAACACGCGAGCGTGGCGTCGTTATCCATCATGACCGGCAACGAGAATTCCCGCTCCAGGATATCTTTCAAGGGCACCGTGACATCGACGTAATGGTAGCTGTCGCCGACCTTCTCGGGCCAGCGGACCTTCTCGCGCAGCGCGTCGACGACGCCGCCGATCCCCACGCCGATACCGTGCACCTTGACCTGGGACTCCCGTCCCTTGCCCAGAAGCTCCTGGATGATCTGCGAGATCGTGTCGACCACGTCCTTGACGCCTGAGTCGGGCCTGTCCCGCTTGACCTTCCAGACGACCTTGCCGCTGAGGTCCGTCACGACGCCGATGGCGCTGAGCAGATTGATTCCCACGCCCAGGGCGTAGCCGGCCTGGTCATTCAAATCCAGCAGGAGCGGACGGCGGCCGCCCTTGGAAATATCGAACTCTTTCTCGAAGACGATCTTCTGGCGCAGGAATTCGTCGACGTAGTTGGAGACGGTGACGACGTTGAGACCGATCAGGCTGGAGATGTCGGTCTTGCTGATGGGGCCCCGGCGCCGGATGGCGTCGAGGATGAAAAGGTTTTTGCGCGCGCGCTCGGAGAGGTTTTCGCCTTTGAAATACGGTTCTCGCAGCATAGATCCCTTGCTATATTTTCAAAAATCCCTGGATCGCCTTGTCCTTGCGCGCAGCCACGAGCAAAAGGCTCCAGAGGACCATGTTCCTCATGTAATGATCGCCGAAGATCGCGGCTCCGTCGACGGCGCTGCACAGGTCCGGCTGGTCCCACGGGTCCAGCGTGTTCGTCGCCGCGTTCTCCCAGGCTTTGCGCGCCAGCGCCCAGCCTTCTTTTTCAAAACCCTCGAGGAGCGCGAGACCCGCGAGCGCATAGGTCGTGCCGAACCAGACGTTCTCCGATTGCAGGTTCGACTTGTCCCTTTCTCCCGAGGGGAGAACGCCGTTGACCGCGCCGAAGGGCGAGGCGGCGGCATTCAGCTCCAGCATCGTCCCGACGGCTTTTTTGATCTTATCCGGCGAGGCGATGTAGCCCAATCCCAACAGGTGCGCGGCCCACTGGCCCGTCAATTGCGAGGCCATGCACGAGATGTTTATCTTCTGAGCTTTAACATTTTGGGCCAGTTGCTGTTGCGATAAGACTCCCTTGCTATTATTATAAGCTATAAAGTAGTTTTTGTGCCACAATTTTTTCTCAAAGCTCCGGCGGCCGTTTTTTGACCAAAGATGCGCCTCTTTGAGCAATGACTCATCCTGCGCGTGCTGCGCCATCTTCTCGAGCGCGAGCAGGCTCGCGAGGAATATTCCCGAGACGTAGGCGCCGGCGCCGTAAAGCGGCCACAGGTCGAAGGTCTGGTCCGCTCCCTCATCGTCCGGCAGGAAATCCTTGTTCTTGTCCGTCGCAGCGAGCCAGTAAAAAGCTTTTTTGACGAACGGATACATCTTCTTCAGGAACGCCTCGTCCTTCGTGTAAAGATAATCCCTGTAGACGAGGAGGATGAACTTCGCGTTGAGGTCTTTCCAGAAGAGGCCGTTGGTGCTGTCGGACGGCAGGTCGGCGCGCTTAAGCCCGAGGTCGTGGGGGATGTAGCCCTGCGGCCGCTGGACCTCGGCGAATTCGATCATCTCTTTTAATTCAAGCCGCGGGAAGAGCAGCGCCAGGGGCAACGATCCGTAGAAGCGCACGTCGAGCGTTCCGCTGAGCGGGCATGTCCGGGGCGCCTCGAAAACGGCGAAACGGCCGCGCCGCGTCCACAGCGTGCTGCTGACGAGAGGATACAGATTATTGAGCAAGGCGTCCTTGAACCAGGGCTCGAGAGGCAGACCCTGCAGCTCCTTGACCCAGTCTTTGGTCGCGGCGTGCAACGCCATCCTTTTTTCTACGGCGTATTGGGCTACGTCGAGAGACTGGCGCAACCATGATTCATGGAAATGCCCTTCGCCCGCGCCCGGAAAAGACCATGAAAGAACAAAGGTCACGCTCGTGTGCGATTTGGGCTTGAGGCGCAGCTTGGCCGCGAGCGCGCCGCCGAGCTGATGGCTTTCGCCCGTGACGAGCCGCTCCGTGTTGATGTTGGGCAGGACGCCTTCCTGGCTGAACGCTTCCCATGCAGGCCCCAGGGTCGTCGAGGCCCTGTCAAAGACAAAAGGCTTAGCCTGCATGTTCCATTCGCTCAGATGGCTGCAGATGACCCCCTCGTGTTTGACGAGGCTCAGGCACATCTCGCCGCGCGACGGATCGTGCGCCTGGGCTTTCTTGTTGAAGAAAGACAGGTGCAGCGCCTTGGGCGTATCCCCGCACTGGTTAAAGCGCCCCACGCCCCATTCCCCGATGATGTTGCGCGCCGCGGCGAACAACGCCACTTCGATGGGCCGCGTCCAGGGATTGGAGATCTTGAACGTGAAGTAAGCCGCGGGCAGGCTTGAGTGTTTTTCATCGCCGCGGATGAAAGGTGCCCACGCCTCAAGCTCGACCCCGACCGGAAGATCTTTGTCCTCATAGGCAAGATGGGCGAAAGGAAAAGCGCCGTTATATTTGATCTTCTCGATCAAGGGATGATCGCCGACAGGAACGGTCTGGAGCAGCTTCGCCGTTTTCTTGTCGCGGTCTTTGACAAAAACGCCGAAATGGAATCCCAGGACCCCCTTGGGATGCTTAGGGTCCTCACTCGACAAAGGCGCGTGGATATTGTTAAGAAAGGTGAAGTGGTCCAGGACGCCGCTCGGCAGGATCTCCATCTTGCCGGCGCCCAAGCCGCCCAGCGGCACCCCTGACTTAACGTTTTGATCGCTTGTATATATAGGCATAGTTCTAATTTGAGACTATCAGTCTGGCTTCCAGTCTCAAGTTTGTTCGGTAAGTTGAGACTACAGGTCTGGCTGTTAGTCTCAACTTTGAAAAATTCACTTACTCTTTAGGGCCGATCTCGAGGATCTCGAAACCGGCGCCCTGAGGGCCGTCGGGACCTATGACGACCACCTGGATCACCTTCAGCCCCGGCTCCGCATAGTCAACCGTCACCTCGGGGCTGTTGGGCACGTTGCTCAACG
>JBFZAX010000143.1:0-2735 GCA_041308805.1 Candidatus Omnitrophota bacterium
GGTCAACTGGTGCTATAAGTGCGAGACCGCGCTGGCGGAGGCTGAGGTCGAATACGCCGATCATGAGTCAGATTCGATCTTTGTGAAATTCCGCCTGAAAGATACCGACCAGGCGAGAAAGGCCGGGTTGCCGGACAGCAAGGAAGCTTTCATCCTTATCTGGACCACGACACCTTGGACGCTGATCGCGAATGTGGCCGTGGCCGTCCATCCGCAGCTCGAATATTCGATCGTCGGATCCGGCGCGCAGGTCCTGATCATCGCTTCGCCGCTGTTGGCCTCCGTGAAAGAGAAGGCAGGGCTTGCCGACGCCAAGGTTTTGGCGACGGTCAAGGGCCGGGCGCTCGAAGGGCTTTTGTATGAGCACCCCTTCGGCCTTCGGGAGGGCCGGGTCGTCTGCGCGGATTATGTCTCCCATGAAGACGGCACCGGATGCGTCCATATCGCGCCGGGCCACGGCCAGGAAGATTTTGCCGTCGGACTTGAATATAAGCTCCCGGTCGAGATGCCCGTCGATACCCGGGGCAGGTTCGTCGAAGGCGTTGAATCGTTCGCCGGCCAGCACGTCTTTGCCGCGAACGAGGCCATCATCCGGCGCTTGGCTTCGACGGGGAATCTGGCCTGGAGCGCGAAAGAAGCGCATCAGTATCCCCACTGCTGGCGGTGTAAGAGCCCGATCATCTTCCGCGCCACCCATCAGTGGTTCCTGCGCGTCGATCATCAGGGATTGAGACAGGAATTGTTGGCGGCTATCCGCCGCGATGTGCGCTGGGTGCCTTCCGCCGGCCAGGAGCGTATCTCGGCGATGGTCGAGAGCCGGCCGGATTGGTGCCTCTCCCGCCAGCGTTACTGGGGAGTTCCCATTCCGGCGGTCGTGTGTAAAAGCTGTGATGCCCACATCCTCGATGCGGCCGTGGTCCGGCGTTTCGCCGCTGTCGCGAAAGAGGAGGGCACGGACAGCTGGTTCAAAAAAGAGGTCGCGGCGTTCCTTTCTCCCGGTTTCGCGTGCGCCTGCGGCGGCCGGGATTTCGAAAGGTCACAGGACATCCTGGATGTCTGGTTTGATTCCGGCGTCAGCCATCAGGCTGTTTTGAAGGGCAGGCCGGGATTGAGGGTTCCCGCTGATCTTTATCTGGAGGGATCGGACCAGCACCGCGGCTGGTTCCAGACTTCTTTGATCCCGTCGATGGCCATCGACAAGGCGGCGCCGTTCCGGGCTGTCCTGACGCATGGTTTTGTGGTGGACGGCGAAGGCCGCAAGATGTCCAAGTCGTTGGGCAATGTGATCGCGCCGCAGGAAGTCATCAAAGATGCCGGCGCCGATGTCCTGAGGCTCTGGGTCCTTTCCAGCGACTACAACGAGGACGTGCGCATCTCCAAGGACATCCTGGCTTTTACGACGGATGCCTACCGCAAGATCCGCAACACCATCCGTTTCCTTTTGGGGAACCTTTGCGATTTCGATCCTGACGCGGACCGGCGCGGCCGGGAGGATTGGCAGGAGATCGACCGATGGGCGATGTTCCGGCTCGGCCGCCTCGTCGACGAGGTCACCCAGTCTTATGAGGAATACAGGTTTTACAGGGTCTTCCAGGCGCTGTACGCCTTTTGCAATGAGGACATGTCCTCGGTCTATCTGGATATCCTCAAGGACCGTCTTTATACGGCAGCCAAGACGTCCCCCGCGCGCCGGGCGGCCCAGACGGTCCTCTACGAGATCCTGCGCGCGATCGTGCGCCTCTTGGCGCCGGCAGCTCCTTTTACGGCGGAAGAGGTTTTCCGCTGCATGCCTCGCGGACGCGAGGATACGCCGGCCAGTATCCATCTGTGCTCCTGGCCGGTCCTGCCGGCCGGATGGCGCGTCGAAGAAAAAGAGGTGCGGGATATCGGCCGCGTCCTGGAATGGCGCGGCCCGATCCTCAAGGCGATCGAGGAGAAGAGGAGCCAGGGGATCCTCGGCAGCTCGCTGGAGGCCAGGATCGCCTTGACGATCAAGGACGGCGCCACCGTCGAGGTCTTTAAACGGTTCATCGATCAGTTGCCGTTCATTTTTATCGTTTCTCAGGTCGAGGTCACCGGGGATCCCTCGTTGGCGGATCCGGTGCGGATCGATGTCGGGCGGGCGCAGGGGCAGAAGTGCGTCCGTTGCTGGAATTACAGCGAGTCGGTGGGCGAGCAGGCCGGGCTTGACGGCCTGTGCGATCGCTGCGCCGAGGCGGTCCGCGGCTCGGCCCCTTAAATAACTGTTGCTTCATTTTTCTTTTCAATATATAATTTATCGAATTTTGGACCGATGGTCGCGCGGGCGCGACAGGCGGTCAGGCCCTGCGGTGAATTTTTGAGGAGGTTTCCGTGAAAGGCAAAAAGTTTAACAAGAAGGCCCTGGAAGCTTACAAGAAGACCCTTTTGCAGAAGCGCGATGAGCTTATGGGGGATGTTTCGTCGATCTCCGAGGAGACCCTGAAGAAATCCCAGAAGGAGGCGGCGGGAGACATCTCGGGGTATACGTTCCACATGGCCGATGTGGCCACCGATAGCTATGACCGCGAGTTCTCTTTGGGGCTCGCGTGCAAAGAGCGGGGGGTCATCGCGGAGATCAACCACGCCCTGCGCAAGATCCAGGACGGCGATTTCGGCCTGTGCGAGTCCTGCAAAAAATCCATCGCCCAAGTGCGCCTGAGAGCTGTTACTTACGCGACCCTTTGCATGAAGTGCCAGAAGAGCAAAGAGAAGCG
>JBFZAX010000144.1:0-5001 GCA_041308805.1 Candidatus Omnitrophota bacterium
GCGGCCGGCCGGAGGCGTATAATGCGGCAGATGAGGCTTTCCGAACGCCAGTTCGACATTGCACTTTTCGGCGATCGCCAGGGAATTTCTGATCGCCTCGGGGCAATATTCAAAGAGGCCCTTCATCTCCTGGGGGCTCTTGAAATAGAACTCGTCGGTCTGCAGCCGCATCCGGTTAGGATCGCTGAGGGTCGTCTGGGTCTGGATGCAGAGAAGGGCGTCGTGGGACGCGGCGTTGCGCCGGTTCAGATAATGGACGTCGTTGGTCGCGATCAGCGGCAGGCTGAGCTCCCGCGCGATCTTCAGCATCCCCTCATTGACGACACGCTGCTCGGGGATCATGTTCTCCTGGATCTCCAGGAAGAAATTCCCCTTGCCGAACATGGCGTGGAACTCATCGGCGGCCTTGATGGCGTCGTTGAGGCGGTCGCCGACGATGAGGCACGGAACCTCCCCGCGCAGGCAGGCGGTGGTGCCGATCAGCCCCTTGGAATGTCTGGCCAGGACCTCTTTGTCGATCCGGGGCCTGTAATAAAACCCTTCCAGGTACCCGATCGAAACGAGCTTCATGAGGTTTTGGTACCCCTCTTCGTCCCTGGCCAGGAGGATGAAATGGTTGGAGCTCTCGGAGATGCCCACATCGCTCCTATCCAGCCGGCTTCTGGGCGCGATGTAAACTTCGCAACCGATGATGGGCTTGATGCCGGCTTTCTGGACCGCCTCATAGAAATCGATGGCGCCGAACATGTTCCCATGGTCGGTGATCGCCAGGGCGGGCATCTTAAAAGCGAGAGCCTGCGCGATCAATTCCTTGATGCGGCAGGCTCCGTCGAGAAGACTGTATTGGGTGTGAAGGTGCAGGTGGACGAAATCGGAGTGGGACATCGGAGTTTCTTTTGAAGCGTCTATTCACGCATAGCGCTTCGCCGGTACTGCTTGTTTCCCTGCCTGCTTAATCGCCGTAATCGCCTTTAACGTGTCCCTTATATCAATCGCCGTAATCTTATTACTCCCACTCGATCGTCGCGGGAGGCTTCGAGCTGATGTCGTAGACGACGCGATTGACGCCCTTGACCTCATTGATGATGCGGTTGGCGGTCTTGCCCAGCAGGTTCGGATCGAGCTTGACCCAATCCGCCGTCATCCCGTCCGAGCTCGTGACGCAGCGCAGCGCGATCACGTTCTCGTATGTGCGCTGGTCGCCCATCACGCCGACGCTCTTGACCGACAAGAGCACGGCAAAAGACTGCCAGACATCTTCGTACAGGCCGGCCTTGCGGATCTCGCCGACGAAGACATCGTCCGCTTCGCGCAGGATCCGCAGGCTCTCCGGCGTCACTTCGCCGATGATGCGGATGGCCAGCCCCGGGCCCGGGAACGGCTGGCGGTTGATGATCTCCGGGGGCAGGCCCAATTGCTTCGCCAGCTGGCGGACCTCATCCTTGAAGAGCTCGCGCAAGGGCTCGATAAGCTTCAGGTCCATGCGCTGCGGCAGCCCGCCGACATTGTGGTGCGTCTTGATCTTTGCCGACGGCGCGCCGGTCGCCGACACCGACTCGATCACATCCGGATACAGCGTCCCTTGCGCCAGATATTTCACCCGGCGCACCTTCTTGGCCTCTTCTTCAAAGACTCGGATGAACTCTTCGCCGATGATCTTGCGTTTCTGCTCGGGGTCCGTCACGCCTTTGAGCCTTTTGAGGAACCTGTTCTGAGCGTTGACCATATCCAGGCTCATGTGGAAGTTCCCGCGGAAGACGGTCTTGATCTCTTCGGGCTCGCGGTTGCGCACGAGTCCGTTGTCGACGAAAATACAGCGCAGCTGCCGGCCGATGGCCCGATGGACCAACACCGCGGTCACCGAAGAATCGACCCCGCCGCTCAATCCGCAAACGACCTTGTCGTTGCCTACCAGCTGCCGGATCTGGGCGACCGTATCGCGGATAAAAGCCCCCATCTCCCAGCTGGGCCGGCAATGGCAGACCCTGTAGAGAAAATTAGAGATGATCCGGCTGCCGTGGGCCGTGTGGGCCACTTCGGGGTGGAATTGGACGCCGAACACTTTGCGGTCCTTTCCGCGGAACGCGGCATTCGGAGTGCTCAGCGTGTGGGCGATCGAAGTAAACCCTTTGGGAAGCCGGGAGACCACATCCCCGTGGCTCATCCAGCTCGTGATATTCCCCGGCAAACCGTTAAACAGATCATTGTGGTCATCGACAAAAAGTTCCTGGCGGCCGTACTCCCTTTCCTTGTTCTTCTTGACGACCCCTCCGAAGATCTGGGCGGTGAGCTGATGGCCATAGCAGATCCCCAGGACAGGGATCCCCAGGTTGAAGACCGCCTTGTCGCACTTGGGGCTGCGGTCGCCGTAGACGCTCGAAGGCCCTCCGGAAAGGATGAGCCCTTTCGGCGCGATCTTCTTGATCCGGTCCAAAGGAACGTTGTGGGGCACGATCTGGCTGAAGACCTTGCACTCCCGCACCCGGCGGGCGATAAGTTGGGTATACTGAGAGCCGAAATCAAGGATCAATACGGAATTCTTCGTGGCATTCGAGACAAACTCTTTTTCCTTCTTCTTTCTTTTCAACGCGACCTCCTCATTGCCGACTCAGATGATTAGCCCTGATAAAAGATCTCTCACTTCCCCATCCCTACGCGCTGCACGACCTGGAAGATCTTGCCTTCCGTCTGGATGGAGGGCGCGATGATGATCTCCGTAAAATGCATGTCTTTGATGGACGCGGCTCCCAGGCACCCCATGGACGTCGTCAAGGCGCCCATGAGGTTCTGCGATCCGTCATCGACCTTGGCCGGGCCGAAGAGGATCTCTTCAAGCGTGCCAGTCGTCCCCACGAAGATGCGCGTCCCGCGCGGCAGGTTCGCATGCGAGGTCGCCATCCCCCAATGATACCCCCGGCCCGGCGCTTCGACCGCGCGGGCAAAGGCGGATCCGACCATGGCCGCATCCGCGCCGCTGGCAAAAGCCTTGCAGATCTCGCCGCCGATGCGCATGCCGCCGTCCGTGATGATCGGGATATACCTGCCAGTACGCTTGTAAAAATAATCGCGGGCCGCGGCCGCGTCGACGGTCGAGGTCACCTGAGGCACGCCGATGCCCAACACGCCCCGGGTCGTGCACGCCGCGCCCGGGCCGATGCCGATCAAGAGCCCCGCGACGCCTGTCTCCAGCAACTCGAGCGTGACTTCATAGGTCACGGAATTGCCGATGACGACCGGGATCTTCATTTTCTTGGAACAGAATTTCGTCAGGTCCAGCGGCTTGTAAGATTTGGAGATATGCCGGACTGTCGTGACCGTCGATTGGACGACAAAGATATCCGCGCCGGCCTCCTGGGCGATGGCGCCGAACCGTTCGGCGTTCTGGGGGATGCAGCTGATGACGGCGGGAGCCTTCTTCTTCTTGATCTCTTCGACCCGGGCGGCCACGAGCTTCTCCTTGACGGGCTTGAGATAAACCTCCTGCACGAGTTTGGTGGCTTCCTGGGGAGTCGCCTTGGCGATCGCCTCGAGGACTTCACCGGGATTTTCATAACGGGTCTGGATACCGTCCAGATTAAGGACAGCAATGCCGCCCAAGCGGCCCATTTCAGCGGCAAACCGCACATCGACCACCCCGTCCATGGCAGCCGCGAGGATAGGGACTTTGTACCGCTTCCCCGCGATCTCCCACGAAGTATCCACTTCCGCGGGATTGATCGTGGACATCCCGGGGACCAGCGCCACCTCGTCAAAACCGTAACAGCGCCGCGCGCGCCTGTTTATTCCAATCCATTCCGCCATTTTTTTCCTCCAAGATCGTTAGAGACTTTCAAGGAACCTGGTCATTAGAGTTGATTTTTTAGTTTACAGAGATTCGCCTCTGTTGTCAAGGACCAGAACGGACCGGGTCACCGGTCCCGGCCCAGCGCTGTTCCCAGCGCCCGGGAAAGGTCTTCCAAGGCAAAAGGCTTGGTCAAATAAGCGTCCACCCCCATCGCTTGCGCCTGCCGCAACGTCTCTTTATTCTGGATGGCCGTCGCCATGATGACCTTGACCTTCGGATCGCTCTCTTTGATGCGCTTAAGCGTCAATAGGCCGTCCATCCCTCCCATCATGACGTCCAGGTTGACCGCGTCGAAAGCCTCATGCCTGAGACGGTCCAGCCCTTCCTCGCCGCTGGCGGCCGTCACGACCGTGAATCCGCGCCGAAGGAGGAACTGGCTGACCGTCTGCTGGCCCTCCCGTTCGTCATCTACCACCAGGATGCGGCCGCGGGACTTGACCACGGCTTCCGCAGGCTTGTCATAACCGCCCAGCAGGACGGTGATGGACCGGATGACCTGCGGGTCAGAAAAATCTTTCTTCTGGTAAGAGACGATCCCCAGGTCATTGAACTGGTCATTGATGAGGGACGGCCTGGGATCCGGGCCGAGAAGGACGATCTTGATACGGGGATCGAGGCGATGGATCCTCTGGGCCAGGAGGATGCCGCTGAACTCCCCCGGAGTGTCTTCGATAAACACAAAACTCGCGGGTTCTTTGATCAGGCGCTCAAGCGCTTCACGGCCGCTGGGCAAGGTCAGGACCGAGCAGCCGATCTCGGAGATCAGCTCGTAGAGGAACTCGCGGACCCGGATATCCGCGTCAACGACATATATCCGTTCGGCCATAGGTCCCTTAAATTATCATATAACGGGTCCGGGTTCAACTCTTATCCGTTTATCGGTTGTCGCAAGGTCTCAGAACGGTCTATAGTCGATGGTCAATGGTCGATTGTCGATGGATAAAGGAACGGTTTTAGGTTACGGATGTTAAGAAAGTTAAGGAGGTTAAGAAGGTTACTGTTAGAATAAAAGGCAAAAGCTTGCTTCTTTTTTAAACTTGGCGCAGTAACGTCCTTAACCTTCTTAACGTTCGTAACCTCCTTAACCTGACGTCTTAGGTTTTGACCATAGACCATCGACTATAGACTATCGACTGACTTGAGACCCTGAGATGTTA
>JBFZAX010000145.1:0-6554 GCA_041308805.1 Candidatus Omnitrophota bacterium
GCGCCGCCGGAGAACATGTTCATGATGCCAAAGAGCGCGCCTCCCTCAGAAGAGGCTAATCTGCGAAACAGCTCCGCCAGAGCGGCTCCGTCGATCCCCGGGATCGGGATATACGAGCCGACCCGGTAAACGGCCAAGAGACCCAAGGCGACCAGGATTCTTCGCTTGAGCTCCGGAATCTTGAAAGCATTTAACAGGGCCGCGATCATATTACTTCGACGCCGCCGCTACGAGCTCGACGGTTCCGGAGGCCTCTTGGACCTTTTTCACCGCTGATGCCGAAGCGCGATGGACTTTGACGGTCAGCGACTTGGCGAGCGAACCTTCGGCGAGGAGTTTGACGGGAAGCTCTTTATCCTTGATCAGACCTTCATCGAAAAGATTTTCCGGCGTGACCGTCGCTCCCTTGGAGAACCTGCCCAGCTGCCCCACATTGACGATCTGATACCGCTGCGGGGAACGGCTGGTGAACCCCCTTTTGGCCAAGCGCCTGAAGAGCATCATCTGCCCGCCCTCAAAGCCCGGACGAAAATCGCGACCGGCCCTGGAGCCTTGCCCCTTATGACCCCGGCCGGAGGTCTTACCCCGGCCCGAACCTACCCCGCGGCCCAGCGCCCTCTTTTTCCTGTTGGCGCCGCGCGGCGCCTTAATATCAGTTATGAACATCAGAAGATCCCTCGTCAGCGGCCGCCATCATCTGGCGCCGCAGGGCCACGATCTCCAGGTCGCGCTTGAGCTGCTCGAGCCCGTCGATGGTGGCGTAGATCACGTTCAATGGATTGTTGCTCGTCAGGCATTTCGTCAGGATATCCTTGATGCCCGCGGCTTCGCAGACCGCCCGCACCGGCGCGGAAGCGATGATCCCCGTCCCTTCGACCGCCGGCTTAAGCATCACGCGCGCCGAGCCGAACCGGCCCAGGACGTCGTGGGGGATCGTCGTCCCCTGCAAGGGCACGGTCATCATGATCCTCTTGGCCTGGGCGATGCCTTTGCGGATCGCGTCGGAGACCTCGTTCGCCTTACCAAGCGAAACACCCACATGCCCCCGAGTATCGCCGACCACGACAAGGGCGCTGAAAGACAACTTCTTGCCGCCCTTGGTCACCTTGGCGACGCGGCTGATCCGGACCACTTTTTCAATCGCTTCCTTCGATTCTGAGACTACGATAGGTTGGACCATTAGAACTCCAATCCGCCTTTCCGCGCCGCATCCGCGAACGCTTTGATGCGGCCATGGTAATCATATCCGCCGCGGTCGAAAACGACGCGCGTGATATCCTTGGCTTTCGCTTTCTGGGCCACGACCTCCCCGAGGAGGATCGCGGCCTTCACATTGCCGCCATAGGCCGCTTTGGATCGAAAATCCTTATCGGCGGTCGACGCGCTCATCAACGTCTGGCCCTTCGCGTCATTGACGATCTGGACAAAAATATTCTTGAGGCTGCGGCGGACGGTCAGGCGCGGCCGCTCAGCGCTGCCGATGACGCGCTTGCGGATGCGGATATGCCGACGCTGCCTTCCGGAGATCTTGACCTTCATCAGACGCCTCTCTTGATCTTCGCCTTACTTCGTCACGGCCTTTCCGACCTTGCGGCGGATACGCTCGTCGGAATAACGGATCCCTTTGCCCTTATAAGGCTCCGGCGGGCAGACATCGCGGATCTCGGCAGCCGCCTTACCGACCTTAGCCTTATCGACCCCCGAGATGACGATCTCAACCTGCTTGGCGGCGTCGATCTTGATCCCTTCCGGAACAGGAAAATCGACCGGATGGCTGAATCCGACGTTCAAGCGCAGGTTCTTGCCTTGCACCGCCGCCTTATATCCCACGCCCTCGATGAGCAGGGTCTTGGAAAACCCCACGTTGACACCCGCGATCATGTTGACCGTCAGGGACCGCATCGTGCCCTGCAGCGACCTCAGCGGCTTCGTATCCTTGGCGATCGCAAAAACAAGGCTGCCGTCCTTCTGCTCACAGGTGACCCCCGCAGGCAATGACAACTGCATCTTCCCTTTCGGCCCCTCAACAAAAATCTCCCCGTCTTTCAAGGAAACCTTCACCGAGGCCGGAACCAGAACTGGCTTCTTCCCGAATATAGACATAGGAACCTACCAAATATAGCAGAGGATCTCGCCGCCCACTTTGGCCTCCCGGGCCTGGGCGTCCGTCATCAACCCTTTCGAGGTCGTCAGGATCGCTATCCCTTTGCCGCGCAGGACGCGAGGAAGTTTTTTCGAATGGGCATAGACGCGCAACCCGGGCCTTGACACTCTTTTCAAGTCAATGATGACGGATTTTTTGTTGACGTATCTCAGATAAACCCTCAGGACACCCTGTTTGGCGTCTTTAAGGACCCGGTAGTTCTCGATAAACCCCTGTTGCTTCATCAGGTCGGCCATCGCCGTCAAAAAATTCGAATGCGGGATGTCCACCTTCTCCAGCTTGGCCCGCATGGCGTTCCTGACCAGCGTCAGCATATTTGCGATCGGATCATTGAATGACATCGTCTATCCCTTTCCCCGGCGTCACCAGCTCGCCTTCCTGACCCCCGGGATTTCCCCTTTCCAGGCCAGCTCGCGGAAACAGATCCGGCACAGCTGGAATCGACGGTAGTAACCGCCGGAGCGTCCGCACAGGCGGCATCGGTTGTATTTTCTCGTCGAAAACTTGGGCTTCCTTTTCCAGCGGTTGATCTGCGAAAGCTTGGCCACGGCGATTGTTCTCCCTTTTCCTAGCTTTTGTCGGTCTTAAAAGGCACGCCCAGGAGCCTCAAGAACTCATAGGACTCTTTTTTCGAGCGCGTGTTGATGACGATCGTGATATCCATCCCCTGGACGCGGGCGATCCTGTCCGCGTCGATCTCCGGAAAGATGGCCTGCTCGGTGATACCGATCGAATAGTTCCCGTTGCTGTCGAAGGAATCCGCCGACAAACCCCGGAAATCCCTGATCCGGGGCAAAGCGACGCTGATGAACCGGTCCAGGAACTCGTACATCCGGCGGCGGCGCAGAGTCACCCGGCAACCAATCGGCTGCCCTATCCTGATCTTGAAGTTGGCGATCGCCTTCTTGGAGCGCGTCAGGACAGGCCTCTGCCCGGTGATGGTCGCCAGCTCGTCCATCGATTTTTCCAAAAGTTTGATATCGGTGATCGCCTCGCCGACGCCCATATTGACGACGATCTTTTTGAGCCGGGGCACCTGCATGGAGCTCTTATACCCCATCAACTTGACCATCTCCGGGATGATCTCCTTGCGGTAACGGTCGAGCATTCGCGGTGTCGGCTTTTTCTGTTCAGCGGTCGCGGGTTGGCTCATATTATATAGGTTCGTTGCACTTCTTGCAGACGCGGGTCTTTGTGTTGTCCTTCTGGACGAGAAAGGCGGTACGCACCGGCCCGTTGCAGCCCTTACACACCACCATGAGATTCGAAAACGCGATCGGCCGGTCCATCTGGACGATGCCGGCATGCTGCTGGTTTTGCTGGGTGCGGCGGCGGTGCTTCTTGACCTGGTTGATCCCCTCCACCAGCACCCTGTTCTCCGCTACCAGGACCTGGATGACCCTGCCCTGCTTCCCCTTGTCCTTGCCGGCGATCACGGCGACGATGTCATTCTTCTTTATACGCAACATATCACAAGCCTCTTAAGAGAGTCTCCCGGCCTATACCACTTCAGGCGCCAGGGAGATGATCTTCATGAAATTCTTATCTCGCAGCTCCCGGGCGACCGGCCCGAAGACGCGCGTGCCGCGGGGGTTGAGCTGGTTGTCGATCATGACGACGGCGTTGGAATCGAATTTGACATACGACCCGTCCGACCGCCGCAGCGGGTTCCTCATCCGCACGACGACCGCCCTGGCGACCTCGCCCTTCTTGACGGTCGCGTCGGGCACCGAAGACTTGATATTGACGGTGATAATGTCGCCGATGGTGGCGTCCAGCTTCCCTTTCCTGCCGACCACCCCGATGCACGAAGCGATCTTCGCCCCCGTGTTGTCCGCGACCGTCAACAGCGTCCGCTTATATATCACTGACATCCTCCGCGACTTTGGCCTTGGCGATGATCTGCGCCAGGCGCCAACGCTTGTCCTTGGACAGGGGCCGGGTCTCTTCGATGCGCACCTTATCGCCGATGCGGGCCGTGTTCTTCTCGTCATGGGCCTTGAAGCGCGCGCGCTGGCGGATCGTCTTGCCGTACTGGCGGTGGCGCCCCAGGCGCTCGACCTCCACGACGATGGTCTTCTGCATCTTATCGCTGACCACCGTGCCGACGAACTCTTTTCTTTTACCCTGCCCTTCGTGATGCGTCATGGCTTATCCTTTTTTTGCCTTGGAAATCTGCTGCTCCCGCAGGATGGTCATGATGCGGGCGATGGTCTTGCGGATCTCGCTGAACCGATGAGGCTTGTCCGCCTGTCCGACACGCTTCAGATACTGCAGCTTGCCGAGCTCTTCCTTCAAAGCGGCGATCTTGGCGACCAGGTCTTCCGGGGTTAATTCGCGTAATTCCGTGATCTTCATTTAATGTCTCACAGGGCCAGCGCCCGGGTGATGAACTTAGTCCGCAGCGGCAGCTTGAACGCGGCCAGCCGGAACGACGTTCGCGCCACGGCCTCCGGAACGCCTCCCAGCTCGAAGATGATCTGGCCGCGCCGCACCAGCGCCACCCTCGCGACGATATCTCCCTTGCCTTTGCCCATGCGCGTCTCAGCGGGCTTCTTAGTGACCGACTTATGGGGAAAAATCCTGATCCAGACCTTGCCGCTGCCGCGCAGCTGCCGGGCCAAAAGAACACGGACCGCCTCAATATGATTGTTCTTGATGATGCCGTTCTGCAGCGCCTTGAGGCCGAACTCGCCGAAGCTCAACTGGGAGCCGCGCACCGCGATCCCGCGGTTCTTTCCGCGCTGGAACTTCCTATACTTGACCCTTTTGGGCATCAAAGCCATGGCTTATTCGCTCGCTTTTGGTTTTTCCGGCCCGCGGGACTCACGGGGCCTCTGGTACTCTTCCTGCTTTTTCCGCGCTTCTTCCTTAAGCCTCTCGAACAAGGCGTCCCCTTTATGGACCCACACCTTGACCCCGATCAATCCAAAGCGGGTATGGGCCTCGTCAAATCCGTAATCGATGTCCGCCCGGAAGGTCTGCAGGGGCACGCTGCCCCATTTATACGCCTGCCGCCGTGCTATCTCGGCGCCGCCGAGACGGCCGGAAACGCAAACCTTGATCCCCTTGACCCCGTTAGAGACCGCCTGGTCCATGGACCGCTTGATCGCCCGCCGAAAAGCGATGCGCTTCTCGAGCTGCAGCGCGATATTCTCCGCGATGAGCTGGCTGTCGATCGCGGCATTCTTCACCTCTTCGATGTCGATGACGATCTCCTTGTTCTTGACGATATCCTTGAGCGCAGAGCTCAGCCGCTCGATATCCGCCCCGTGGCGGCCGATGATGACGCCCGGCCGGGCGGAAAAGATCCTCACCTTGATCTTGCCGGCGACCCGTTCGATGGTGACGCGCGACACCGCCGCCATGCGCAACTCTTTCTTGACATGCCGGCGGATCTTATAATCCTCCTCGATAAATATTCCCACATCCCCGTGACGGGCGAACCATCGGGAGCTGGAATCTTTGATAAAACCTAACCGGACCGCTAACGGATGGACTTTCTGTCCCATGGATCGTTCCTTTTCTCTGCGTCAGGCCGCTTCTTTGGCCAGATCCAACTCGATCGTGATATGGCTGGTCCTTTTCAGGATCTCCGTCGCCCGGCCGAAGGCCGCAGCCCGGAAACGCTTCCAGCGCGGGCCTTCGTCAGCGACGATCCGGGAGATCACCAGGTCCTCCACCGACAGCCCCTTGGTCTTGGCGTTCGCCAACGCAGAGCCCAGGACCTTGCGGATCGCCTCCGACGGGCGCTTATCCACGAAACGCAAAAATATCAGCGCCTCCTGGGCATTCATGCCCCGCACCAGGTCTATGACCTGACGGATCTTCTTGGAGGAACCTCGGACGAATTTTCCCTGCGCCTTGGCCAACATCGCTGCCTCTTGTTATTAAGTGAGCTCCGCGCCCTTCTTCGCCTTCACGCCGCCGTGCTTGCGGAAGATGCGGGTCGGCGCGAACTCTCCCAGCTTATGGCCGACCATGTTCTCCGTGATGAAGATCGGGACATGCTTGCGACCGTCGTGGACCGCGACCGTGAATCCGACAAAATCAGGGGTCACCATCGAGCGGCGCGACCACGTCTTGATCGGCTGCCGGGAGCCGGAACGGCGCGCGGCGTCGATCTTCTTGACCAGTTTCTCATCAACAAACGGTCCCTTCTTCAGCGAGCGGGGCATCGATCAGCCTTTCCTTCTTCGAATGATGTATTTGGTGGAATATCTCTTGTGCTTGCGGGTCTTAAGTCCCTTGGCCTTCTGTCCCCACGGGGAGACGGGATGCGGATTTCCCTGGCCGGCCTTCCCTTCGCCGCCACCGTGCGGGTGATCGATGGGATTCATGGCCGAACCGCGGACCGTCGGACGGATGCCGAGCCAGCGCTTGCGGCCGG
>JBFZAX010000146.1:0-7635 GCA_041308805.1 Candidatus Omnitrophota bacterium
TATGGAGCAGCTGGACCTCGAGGACGTCGGGGCCGGGTCCTTGCAGTCCGTGGAGCAGAGCGCGGCGATCGGTTATGACGTGCCTGAGAGCGTCAACGTCCTCTTGCAGCATATCGTCGCCCTGCGCGAAGAATTCCATCGGGAACTGAGGGCGCAGAAGAAAGCGGTCCGGGGCCTGAAATATCTTTTGGCGGCGCGCGAAGCCGGAACGGCCGCCCTCGAGGCGTTCGACGCTGTTTTTTTCTGCAATGTTTTTTACCTGCACCGGACCGAGCGCAGCCTCATCAAAAAACTGATGGACCGCGGCAAGGCCCATGTCTTCCTGCAGGGCGATCCCCGTGAATGGTCGGTGTTGGGCGATCTGATGCGGGAGTGGGGAGGCCCGCAAGAGGCTCTTTCGGCCGGCGCGCCCTCGTTCGGCCTGGCCGTCTATAAGGCGGCGGATGTCCATGGCCAGGCGGGGCTCATCCGCGAGGCGTTGCGCGGGATCAAGGCGCCCGAGAAGACGGTGCTCGTCCTTCCGGAGCCCGACCATTTGATCCCCGTGCTTTCCGAGATCGCTTTTCTCCAGAGGGACTTTAATATCTCCATGGGGTATCCGTTGAAGCGCAGTTCCCTGTATGCGCTCCTGGAAGGGGTCTTTAAGGCCCAGGAAACGCGCCGAGGCCAAGCCTATTACGCGAAAGATTATCTGGGGCTTCTGGGTCATCCGCTGGTTAAGAATCTCGAGCTTTCCGGCAGCGCGTCGGTCACGCGCGTCCTGCTTCACAAGGTCGAAGAAGTGGTGGTAGGGATGGAGCCGACCCCGTTGGCCGGCAGTCTCTTTGTCACGCTCGCCGAGATCGAAGCCTGCGATGAGCTTTTTGAGTTCGCCCAGGAGACGCTGAAGCATATGGAGTTCGATGTCTCGCGGCCGCAGCTGCGGGAGCTGCTTCGCCAGATCCACGATTCTTTCTTTGTCGCGTGGGAAGAGGTGGCGGACCTGCGCGGGCTGGCGGCTGCGCTCAAAAGCTCGATGGACAGGCTCGTCGCCAACGGCCCTCTGACAAAATATCCTTTGAACATCAAGATCGCCCAGCGGCTCTTCTCGCTGTCGGAGGAATTCGGCGCGGCGTCTTTTGCGCAGGAGGCTTTTCCCCGCGATGATCTCTTCAGGGTCTTGCGCAACAGCCTGGAGAACGAGCGGGTCGCTTTTTCCGGCTCGCCCCTGCAGGGGCTGCAGGTCTTAGGGTTGCTGGAGACGCGCGCGCTGAGTTTCGAGAACGTCCTTATCATGGACGCCAATGAGTCGTATCTGCCGAGGATCAAGATCTACGAGCCGCTCATCCCGCGCGAGGTGATGTTGCGGCTGGGGTTGAACCGCCTGGAAAAAGAAGAGGAGATCCAGCGGTACCATTTCATGGGGCTGGTCTCTTCGGCGAAAAAAGTCACCCTGGTCTATCAGGAAGGCAGGGATAAGGAGCGCAGCCGTTTCATCGAGGAGCTGGTGTGGCAGCGCGAGAGAGAAGCGGGGATTCTCGGGAACGTTCCTGTCCCGGCGGCGCGCCTGCGGGTCGAAGTGGGGCCGCGCCCGGCCGGCGCCCGCAAGAAGCCCGAACACGCGTCTTTCCTGCGGGGGATCGAATATTCGGCGACGAGCGTCAACACGTATCTGCATTGTCCGCTGCGTTTTTATTTCCAGTACGTCCTGGGCTTGAGGGAAAAGGAGGCGCTTTCCGAAGAGCCCGAGGCCGCGGATATCGGGAATTTCATTCACGGGCTCTTGGAAGAGTCTTTCCGGCCGTTCCTGGGGAAAAAGCCGGTCCTCGATGCTTCTTTTGAGCGCCGTTTCTTCGAACTCTTTGACGAGCGGTTCGAGGAGACCTTCCGGCGCAAGATGCGCTCCGACGCTTTTTTGGTCAAAGAGGTCGCTTCGTTCCGCCTGCGTCAGTTCCTGGAGAATGAACGGTCCAGGCCCGTGGCCGAGCTGTTGGCCCTGGAGAAGTCCTATAAGGGAGAGATCCCTTTGAGCGCCGGCGGGGCTCATTTCAGATCCCGCGTGGACCGCATCGACCTGTTGCCGGATGGTTCCCTGCTGATCCTCGATTATAAGACCGGCGGCCTGGAGGGGGTCGGGGCCCGGGTCGAACGCCTTAACGATGAAGCCCTCAGCCGCGGCCTGATCAAGGAGGTCTTGACATCCGTCCAGCTGCCGTTATATACCTTTTTCGTGGCCCGCGAGCATCCGGGCCGGTCGGTCAATGCCGGGCTTTATTCTCTGAGGAATCCGCGCAAGAACGGGATCAAGATGTTCTTCGAGCCGCGGGAGGAGGAGGCCTTCCGGGTCCTCCGGCTCCAAGCCTGCATGAAAGCGGTCGCTTTCCTGGTCGATGAGATCCTGCGGCCCGATATTGATTTTGCCGCCGATCAGGGAGACCCTAATTACTGTCAATATTGTCCGTTTTTCTATCTGTGCCGCTGAAAGGAAGCCAGCGATGAAAAATCGCGTCGCCGTGATCGGTGCCGGGGTCGGAGGGTTAGCGACGGCCGCGCGCCTCGGTTATAAAGGGTTCGATGTCGACGTCTTTGAAAAGTTGCCGGAGTGCGGCGGCCGCGCGCATTTGATCGAAGACCGGGGTTTCAAGTTCGACACCGGTCCGTCGTTCGTCCTGATGCCGGATTTTTTCGAGGAGGTCTTCGCGTATTGCGGGGAACGCCTGGAGACGTATTTGGATCTTAAGGCGCTCGATGTCCGCTATAGGATATTCTATCCGGACGGCCGCAGCCTCGATTTTTACAAGGATGATGCCCGCACCAAGCAGGGCCTGGAGGCGTTTGAGCCCGGAGCCGGGCGCGCTTTCGAGCGTTTCGTGGAAGAGACCGCGAGGCTCTATCGGTTGACCCGGCCTTTGCTGTATCGCTGCGCGGTGCCGGGGATGCTGAAGGATCCGGCGTTCCTTTCCCTGGCCTTCAAGATCCGGCCGTTCGAATCTTATTGGAGTCTCGCCAAGAAGTTCTTCAAGAATGACGATCTCTGTTACGCGTTGACCTTTGAAGCGATGTTCATGGGCGTTTCGCCGTTCGCCACCCCCGCTTTCTACAGTATTATCAGCTATGCCGACCACGTCCAGAAGGTCTTCCATCCGATGGGCGGGATGTACCAGATCCCCTTAGCGCTGGAGCGGCTGGCGAAGAAATTCGGCGCGCGCCTCCATTACAATAAAGAGATCAAAGGGATCGTCCGGGACAAGGAAGGGTTTTCCCTGCATAACGGCCAATTGACCCAACAGGCGGATTATGTGGTCGCAAATGCCGATTTCGCCCATACGCAAGCGGACCTTTTGGGGCGGCGCCTGCCCAAGTACAAGTATTCCTGCTCGGTGTATCTGATGTATTTAGGGATGAAGACGAAGGTCCGTGGATTGGGCCACCATAATATTTTCTTTCCCGAGGATACCGGCCTCAACCTTTCGAGGGTATTTGAGGGAGGGTCGGTGGCCGAAGACCCGTCTTTCTATATCCACGTCCCGACCGTGACCGATCCTTCCCTGGCGCCGCCGGGCAAGGACATCGTGTATGTTCTCGTCCCTGTCCCTAATCTTGAAGTGACACCCGCCAGTGAGCTTGATGAGAAGCGGCTGCGAGCTTCTGTCTTTGAGAGGGTGCGCGCCGCGGTGGGGGTCGACCTGGCCAAGGATGTGGAGGTCGAACATAAGTTCTTTCCCGGCGATTTCGTCAAACGTTACAATATCCGTAACGGCGCCACCTTCGGATTGGCCCATAATCTGATGCAGAGCGCCTTCCTGAGGCCGGCGAATTTCGACAGGAAGCGGGAGGGATTGTATTACGTCGGCGCCAGCACTCAGCCGGGCGGCGGGTTGCCTCCGGTTCTGGCGAGCTCGCGCATCGTCGCCGACCTGATCACCGGTTGACTCTGCGCGGCCTGGAGCCCCGCCCTTCAGGGCGGGGAGATAAGGTAGCCGCTTAGAGTAACCCCGACACAAGCCCCGGCCATGCCACGGAGGGACTAGGCCGGGGAAGACGGGGTTGACTCTGCGTTGCCTGGAGCCCTGCCCTTCAGGGCGGGGAAGACGAGGTTGATTCTTTGTTGACATGAAGCGATCCGCATCCGACAAGGCACTGGCTGGGTCTTTCCTTCGGTTCACGCCGTGGGCAGGCCGCGGCCGCGTCTTTTGGTGCCTCTCCCTGATCATCGTCCTCGGCTTCGGCGTCTACGCCAATTCCTTGAGCAACGGTTTTCTTTGGGATGACATCAGCCTGGTGCGGGATAACGCGCGCCTCGGGAACTGGCATGACCTGCCGAAGGTCTTCAGCGAGAACATATTCGCAGGAGCCGGACGCCCAAGCTCTTTTTACCGCCCTCTTCAGACAGTGACCCTGATGGCCGATCATGCCCTTGGGGGGATCGAGCCGCGCGGTTATCATCTTGGCAACGTCGTCTTTCATGTGTCGGCCGCGCTGGCTCTTTTTTGGCTGCTCTGTCTTCTTTTTTCGGATGTCACGCCCGCTCTCCTCGCAAGCCTTTTCTTCGTCGTCCACCCCGTGCATACGGAAGCCGTTGCTTACGTTTCGGGCCGCGCCGACCCCTTGTCGGCGCTGTTCGTATTTTTGGCTTATGTTTTCTTCGTCAAGTACCTGCGCACGGGCAGGGCGATCTGCGGCCTTCTGATGGCGGTTTGTTATATCGCGGCCCTGCTTTCCAAGGAATCGGCGCTGATTTTCCCCTTCCTGGCCTTGTTGTATTCGGCCGCTTTTGAAAAAAGATTCTCTATAAAAAAGATCCTTCCTCTGTTTGTGATAGCCCTCATATATATCGGAGGACGCCTGACGGCAAGGGGGTCTTTTCTTGCCCCGGACGAGTCGGTGGCGACCGCGTGTTGGCAGAGGCTGCCCGGGTCTTTTGTAGCGTTGGCGCAATACGGCCGGCTGCTTTTGCTGCCGCTCGGCCTCCACATGGAATATGGATATGAGAACTTTAAGCTCGTCGATCCGCGGGCCGTGGCGGGGATCGTTCTTTTCGCCGGCGGCATCCTATCGATGGCCCGGGCGAAAAAAAGGGATCCGCTGGTCTTCTTCGGCCTCGGTTGGTTTTTTATCGCTTGGCTTCCGGTCTCCAATTTATATCCGCTCAACGCCTATATGGCGGAGCACTGGCTCTACCTGCCCTCGGTCGGATTTTTTGTTTTGCTCGGCCGCGCGGCGGCGACGGCGATAAAGGACCGCAGGGTCTTGCCGATGGCCGCTGTCATATTGTCATTGGTTTTTTGGGGGTTCTTGACGGTCCGGCAGAACGCCTATTGGCGCGACCCGATCGCGTTCTACGAGAGGGCGCTTCGTTACAGCCCCTTCAGCTGGAAGGTCTACAATAATCTCGGCAACAGCTATAGCGACGCGGGAGAAGAGGAGAAGGCGCAGGCGGCCTATCGCAAGGCGCTGGAGCTTAATCCCCGGGATGCGCAGGCTCACTATAATCTGGGGAATCTTTATAACGAGGCAGGCCGTGATGCCGAGGCCATCGCGTGTTACGAACAGGCGTTAGCCCTGGATCCGATCCAGGTGAGGGCCTTCAATAATCTGGGCAATGTCTATGGCCGCAGCGGCCGTTATCCCGAGGCGATCGCTGCGTATGAGAAGGCGATCGCGCTGGCGCCGGCATCGGCGGATATCTTTTATAATCTGGCCAAGGTGTTTAAGGATGCCGGCAGAGAGCAGGATGCTCTTGCGGCGTATCGCCGGGCGATAGAGATCGATCCCGGGCGCACGGAGGCTTGCTATAATCTGGCGAACCTGTTGCGGGCGCTGGGGAGGGATGAGGAGGCGGTCGCGTTTTACGAACAGGTGTTGCGTCTTGATCCTTCTCATCAGGATGCGTATAACAATTTAGGGATCCTCTATGCCGCCGCGGGGGACAGGCCGAAGGCGATCCTTCTGTTCGAAAAGGCGGTGGCTTTGAATCCCGGCTATGCCCGGGGGTATTACAACATCGCCGTACTCTGTTATCAGGATAAGCAGTACGCGCGGGCAATCGATTATTGCGACAAGGCGGCGGCGCGCGGCTATGATGTCGGGCCGGATTTTTTAAAGATGCTCAAGCCTTTCAGGAAATGAGCAGATGCGCGCGAGGAAGGATATTCAGGCGGCCAGTTCTTTGATCCGGGCAATGACTTTTTGGGTCGTTTCGTTGGGCGTGGAGGCGCCGGCGGTCACGCCGGCCCGGCGCGCGCCGCGCAGCCAGTCTTTTTTCAGGTCGGCGGCCGACCGGACCCAGAAGCTTTTTTTATTGAGGGATCTGCTGATCTCGTACAGGCGCCGGGTGTTGGCGCTCGTCCTGGAGCCGATGATGATCATGACGTCATTGGACAGGGGTAACGACCGGATCTCGGCCTGTTTGGCTTTCGTGGGCCCGCAGATAGTGTTGCAGAATTTAACATCTTTTAACCTCGCTTGAAGCTTTCGGGAGATCCTGAGGACTTTTTCCAGGTTCTGCGTTGACTGGACGACGATACCGGTTTTGCGCGGGCGGCCGATCCTCTTCCACGGGATCCGGTCTTCGCGCTCGATCACCACGGCGGGGTCTTTGAGCTGGCCCACGATGCCGCGGACTTCATCGTGGGACTTGTCGCCGATGATGATGACGGTCCGGCCTTCCTTTTCGAGGCCGCGGGCGATGCGATGGATCTCTTTGACCATCGGGCACGTGGCGTCGATGATCCGATAACCCGATCTCGCGGCTTTTGCCTGCAGGCAGAGCGACGCGCCGTGCGCCTGGATGATGAGGACCCGGTCCTGTCCCCGCGCGAGGCGGCGCAATTTGTGGATACCGGCGCGGGAGAGGCGCCGGCTGACATCCTCGTTGTGGACGATGTCACCGAGCATGCAGACGCGCTCCGGGGCCTGCGCGGCCTTTAAGGCGATCAGCAGGGCTCTTTTGACGCCGAAGCAGAATCCGGCGGACCGGGCGAGGGTGATCTTCATCGACGGGAACGCCTCAGGGTGAGGGAAGCGACGGCCGCCATCTTTTCCGCCAGGCGCGTGTGGGCCCGGCGGCTGAAGACGTCATAGCCGTTTTTTTCGATCTTGCGCAGGATCCTTTCGTAGAGGTCTTTCATCGCCGAAGCGACGAGCCGGGAGGAGGGGTCTTCGATCAGCTTCAGGCCGGGGGCGGATTGCGCATAGAAGCGCCTGGCCCGGTCGATCTGGAATTTCATGAGCGAGATAAAATTCTGGTCTATCCGCCCGGCGGCGATCTGCTCCTCCGGGACGTTAAATCTTTTCAGGTCTTCCTGCGGCAGGTAGATACGGCCTCTGGCCCAATCTTCCCCGACGTCCCTTAAGATGTTCGTGAGCTGGAAAGCGATCCCGAGGTCGATGGCGTGTTGCCGCGCGCGGTCATCATGGGCGCCGAAGATCTTGAGCATGATCAGTCCCACGACCCCGGCGACCCGGAAACAATAGAGATAGAGCTCGTCAAAATTCTCGTAGCTTTTTTTCGCCAGGTCCATGTGGACGCCCGCGATCAACTCGTCGAAGTAAGTCTGGGGGATGGAGTACCGCAGGACCGTTTCCCGGAAGACCGTCTGCAGGGGGTCGTTGAGCGGCGCGCCGGTGAACGCCGCGGCGATCCGGTTCTTCATC
>JBFZAX010000147.1:0-5438 GCA_041308805.1 Candidatus Omnitrophota bacterium
AGTATCGCCAGCTCGTCCCCAAAACCGATGTTCCTCAAAAAATGGCTCGCCTCTTTAAGCCCGATCCCTTTAACGTTCTTAACGAGCCAATCGCGCGTCCTCCTGGAGTCCTGGGCGTTGATCCAGTCCTTAACCGCAAATTTTCCATTCTTTGAAAAGAGCCGACGCGCCTCCATCAGATAGCGCGATTTGTTCTTATAGAAACGCGTGTACCTGAGATACGGCCAGAGCTGGCGCGTCGAGCCTTTAAAAAGCAGCTCGTTCTTCTCCAGCTTACAGATGATCCCGTCGCATGCCTGCGCCTTGGACTGCGGGGTCAGGATACAAAAGCAGAGCTCAGCGAAGATCTTCTTGTCGTCGCGGTCCCAGACCTCACTGAAATCGCGCAGCCGCCGCTCGATCTCGTCTTTTTTCTCGCGGTATAATTCCAGCAGCTCGTCTAAATAGGCCATGGCTAAAAAATTTGGGAACGGATTGAACCCGTTCCCTGCTTAGCTACAGTGATCCATCTGCAGACGCCAGCGTTATTGTTTGACCGAAAGCAAAAACTCTGCGGCTTTCTTCGATAATTCTCTAACGACATCAAAAGACAACAGCGGCAGACAATCTTCGAGCCCTAGCCATTTAAAATCGGTTATCTCATGCCCGTCAACCGTGACGGCGGCCCGGCCCGCTTCGCATAAAAAATACACCGCGTGTTTATTGATGGTCTGCCCCTTGAACGGCTTCCGCTTGCTGACGGTCTGATATACCAGTTCCTCCCGGAACCCCTGCGCAAACCTCAAATCCTTCAGCCCCGTCTCCTCCTCGATCTCCCGCCGAGCCGCCCCCTCCTCATCCTCCCCCGGCTCAATGTGCCCTTTCGGAAATCCCCAGACCTTGTTTCTGCCGCTGTAGATCAAGAGAAAAAGGACCCGCGCGCCCTCTTTGCGGAAAACCACGGCGCCGTATGAAAATTCTTCGTTCATCACTTTCCTCTTATCCGTAGGAAACCGATTCCCTATCTTCTCCACTGCGCCATAAAATCCTTGACCGAGATGATGCCCGACTGATCAAGAAAATACGCCAACGCGCCCAGCGCGACCAGGGAAAGAACGAACATGACGAGCTGGGCGAGGAGCACCAGCCGGAAGATCCCCAGGACCAGCCGCCAGAGGACAATGAAAGGAAAGAGAAGGAGTTTAAAAATAAATCTGAACATGTCACTACCTGACTGCGGGGAACTGCTTCAAGCCGTCCCCACGTTGAGACCTTGGGACCCTGAAACCTTGCGATCCACCCAAACTTGAGACTAAAAGCCAGACTCATAGTCTCAACTTCCCGAACAAAATTGAGACAACAAGCCTGGCTTCTTGTCTCAATTTTCAACCTGTCCGTAGTATGTTATACTGCACCGCCAGCCACACGGTCTTCTGCGACGGGTCTGTCCACGATACCCGGTGCCGGCAGCCGGCCGGGATCTGCACATAGTCCCCAGGCCCCATGACTACCTCACGATTTCCCTCTTCGAACAAAAGCTTAGCCTTGCCCGCAAACAAAACCACCCACTCGTCCGTCTCCTGACTCTGCCAATCCGTGGTCTGGCCCTGCGACAGGATCCGATGGATATTCAGTCCCGGCTTCTCGACCAGCGCCTCGAAGATCTCCTTTTCGATCCGGCCGGGGATCTTAGCAAACAAATTGCCCTTCACACCGACATCCATGCCCTCAATTATACCCTCGGCAAACAAAAACGCCAAAGCAATTCGCCTTGGCGTGAGAAATGAAAAGCCCCTCTTGACCCCCGTAGGGAACGGTCTCAGACCGTTCCCTACATTATCCCGCCTCCATCCGTAGGGAACAGGCATGCCTGCCTGCCGGTAGGCGGGCCTGTTCCCTACATGACACATTGTAGCTCACCCACTATAATCCCTTGTGATACTCCTGCAGCGACTTGGGTTCGATCTCCTTATTGCGCATCGCCTCGATGGCGTCGACGCTCGCCTTGGCCGCGGCCATCGTCGTGATGTACGGGATCCGGTGCTGGATCGCCAGGATCCGGATATAGCTGTCGTCCGCCTTGCCCGTCTTGCCCGCCGGCGCGTTGATGATCAGCTGGATCTCCTTGTTGATGATCGCGTCGACGATGTTGGGCCGGCCTTCGTGGAGCTTCATGATGAACCTGCTCTCAACTCCCCTTTCCTTCAGGTACTTGCCGGTATTGTCCGTCGCGTAGATATCGAAGCCAAGCTCCTTGAGCTTGCGCGCGACGCCGACGACCTTTCTCTTGTCCGGGTCCGACACCGTGATCAGGACCGTCCCTTTCAGCGGCAACCTCGACCCCGCCGCATCTTCGGCCTTGAACACCGCCGCTTCAAAAGTATCGGCCGCGCCCATCACCTCGCCCGTCGATCTCATCTCGGGACCCAGGACCGGATCGACCTCGGGGAACATGTTGAACGGAAAGACCGCTTCCTTGACCCCGACCATCGCCGCCTTGAGCCTCCCCTTGAGCTTAGGGAAATCCGATATCTTCTTGCCGAGCATGAGCTCCGTCGCGATGCGCGCGATCAGAACGCCCATGACCTTCGACACCACCGGCACCGTGCGCGAGGCGCGCGGATTGGCCTCTAACACATACACCTTATCATCGCAGATCGCGTATTGGATATTGATAAGCCCGACGACCTCCAGCCTCTTGGCGATCATATCCGTGTACTTCATGATCGTCTCGATATGTTTAGGCGGGATGGTCCGCGGCGGGATGACGCACGCCGAGTCGCCCGAGTGGATGCCGGCCTGCTCGATATGCTCCATGATGGCCGCGACGAACGTCTCCTGGCCGTCGCACAGCGCGTCAACCTCGGCCTCCAGCGCCTCCTCCAGGAACCGGTCGATCAACATCGGATATTCCGGGCTGACATTGATCGCCTCTAACGCGTACTTGACCAGGGTGCTCTCGTCATAGATGATCTCCATGCCCCTGCCGCCGAGGACGAACGACGGCCTGACCATCAACGGATACCCGATCGTCTGGGCGATCTTCACGGCCTGTTCGAGCGAGCGCGCGGTCTGGCTCTCCGGCTGGGGGATATCCAGGTCGATCATCCTCTGCCTGAAAAGCTCCCTGTCCTCGGCCAGCGCGATGCTCTCCGGCGTCGTGCCCAGGATCTTCACCCCGTATTTCTTAAGCTCGGCCGCGATGTTCAGCGGCGTCTGGCCGCCGAACTGCGCGATGACGCCCAGCGGCTTCTCTTTTTCGTAGATGGCCAGCACGTCTTCCACCGTCACCGGCTCAAAGTACAATTTATCCGACGTATCGTAATCCGTGGAAACGGTCTCGGGATTGCAATTGACCATGATGGATTCATAACCCGCCTCGCGCAGCGCGAGCGCCGCGTGGACGCAGGTGTAATCGAACTCGATCCCCTGCCCGATCCGGTTGGGCCCGCCTCCTAAGATCATCACCTTCTTGCTCGACGACACCTGGACCTCGTCTTTGCCGGGGCTGTACGTCGAATAGTAGTAAGCCGCATTCTCGACGCCGCTCACCGGCACCGCTTCATAACGGGCCTTTTTGCCCAGGGCCAGGCGGCGCTTGCGCACCTCCGCCTCCTTGACCTGAAAAAGCTTGGCCAGATACTTATCCGCGAACCCCCACTCCTTGGCCTTGATCAGGTCCGCGTCGGAGAGCTCGGCCCACGGCTTCTTGAGCATCTCTTCCTCGAAATCGACGAGGTCCTTCATCTCGTTGATGAACCACGAGCCAATATGCGTCAGCCTCTTGAGCTCCTTGACGCTGATGCCCTTGCGCAGCGCCTCGTACATCAGAAAGACCCTCTCGCTGGACGGCATGGCCAGCCGGTCCTCGAGCTCCTCGGCCGAGAGCTGCGCGAAGTTCTTCGCGAACCCGAGGCCGTGGCGGCCGATCTCCAGCGACCGGATCGATTTCTGAAACGCGTCCTTGAAATTCTTGCCGATGCTCATCACCTCGCCGACCGCCTTCATCTGGGTGCCCAGGACATCTTTCGCCTGCGGAAACTTCTCGAAGGCCCACCGGGCGAATTTGATGACGACGTAATCGCCGCTCGGCTTATATTTCTCCAGCGTCCCTTCTTTCCAATAGGGGATCTCATCCAGCGTCAGCCCCGCGGCGAGCTTGGTGGAGACCATGGCGATGGGAAACCCGGTCGCTTTCGAGGCGAGCGCCGAAGAGCGCGACGTTCGGGGGTTGATCTCGATGACCACCAGCCGGTCGTCGTCCTTGTTATGGGCGAACTGGATGTTCGTCCCACCGACCACGCCGATGGCGTCAACGATCTTATACGAAAGCTCCTGCATCCTGTCCTGCAATTTCTTGGGCACCGTCAGCATGGGCGCGACGCAAAAGCTGTCGCCGGTATGCACGCCCATGGCGTCGATGTTCTCGATGAAACAGACCGTGATCTTCTGGTCCTTCTGGTCGCGCACCACCTCCAGCTCCAGCTCTTCCCAGCCGATGACCGCTTCTTCGATCAGGACCTGATGGACGATGCTCATGGAGAGGCCGCGCGTGACGATCGTGCGCAGCTCTTCTTTGTTGTAGGCGATCCCGCCGCCGGTGCCGCCGAGCGTGTACGCCGGCCGCACCACCACCGGCAGGTCGATCCTCGTGACGATCTCCTCCGCCTGTTCGACGGAAAGGGCGATCTCGGAGCGCGGCACGGGGATGCCCAGCTGCTTCATCGTCTCTTTGAACGCCTCGCGGTCTTCGCCCCGTTCGATGGCATCCGCCTTGACGCCGATGATCTCGACCTTATATTTTTTGAGGATCCCGGCCTCATGCAGGCTCGAAGAAAGGTTCAGGCCCGTCTGGCCGCCAAGGTTGGAGAGCAGCGCGTCGGGCCTCTCGCGCGCGATGATCTTCTCTAGGCTCTCAACGGTCAGGGGTTCGATGTAGGTGCGGTCCGCCATGCCCGGGTCGGTCATGATCGTGGCCGGATTGGAGTTGACGAGGACGACCTCGTAGCCCAGTTTTTTGAGCGCCTTGCATGCCTGGGTGCCGGAATAATCGAATTCGCAGGCCTGGCCGATGATAATGGGACCGGAGCCGATGATCAGGACCTTGCGGATGTCATTGCGCCTGGGCATAAAACCTCCGTGACTGGATAGAAACAGGAAGAATCTTTAGGTTGAGGATGAACAGATCGACTTAATCGCTGTGCCGGACTGGTCTGAATCTCTTCGCCCCATTATAGTCGCTTTCCGGGCCCAGACAAGCGAATTCAACCGTTTAAGCAGGCGCTTAACAGACTGCTGTTCGGCACGTTAGGCAGAGACAGAGAAAGTCGCAAGGTCTCAACGTCTCAAGGTCAAACCTGAGACTTTGAGACATTGAGACCTTGCGACGAACGAACAAGCAGGAACAGCCTCAGACCGTTCCCTACGCACCTCACATTTCACCCTACCTGCAACACCCG
>JBFZAX010000148.1:0-12588 GCA_041308805.1 Candidatus Omnitrophota bacterium
CGGCGCCCGGCCTGCCCCGCTGAGCGCGACCAGTAAGGTCAAAAGAATAAAGGATCTTATAAATCTGGTCATCTTTAGACACAATTTCTGTAGGGGGCAGGCATGCCTGCCCCCTACATTATTTAAATTCGGCTGGCCGCGGCCGAACCGCCTCAGGTGACGGCGGTCCGACCGCGACCCAATACCGTATTATTCGTACCTGATCTCGTCCAAATAGAACGTCGCCCCATCGGGGTTGACGTCGATGTTAGTCGCCCAGCAGAACCCTCCGATGATATAGGAAAGGTCCTTGCCGGTCAGGTCGATCGTATACTGCTTCCAGGCGTTGTCGAGGATGACGGGGCCGATGCCGGCGGTATCGCTATCCGAATACTCGCCCATGATCCCGCCGATCTTGAACTCCTCGATCCTCTCGCCGCCCTTTTCGCCTCTGGCCCAGAAGGTGACCTTCGTCGCCTTGGAAAGGTCCAAGCCGCCGTCCTGGCCGCCCCAGTTGTTGGGCGGGTTCTGCCAGTAGATGCCGGCCCAACGGGCGCCGTTGCTGGCCTTGTTGGCATAGGCGATCTTCGTGCAGCTCTTGCCGAAGTAAGGATTATCGGCAGAGCCCACATCGATCTTGATATCGCTGTAGTCCCCCATCCAGCCCGAGGGAATATAGTGATTCGAGACCGAGCCCTTATCCGCATAGACGTACAGCGGCACGGCCTGGACCTTGCGGCCCTGTTCCTTGAGCTCCGTGTCGTACTCGAACCTGATATCGTCAACGTAGAAGGTCATGCCGTTCGGGTTCGCGTCGGCGTTCGCCACCCAGCAAAAACCGCCGTTGATGTAGGAGAGGTCTTTGCCGCTGAGGTTGATCGAATACTGCTGCCACGAGGTGGTCAGTTCGATCGGGCCATCCGAGATCTCGGCCGTGTCGGGATAGATCCCTTTGATCCCGCCGACGGAGACCTTATCGATGACCTCGCCGCCCTTCTGCCCCTTGGCCCAGAAGGTGATCTTGTTCAACCCGGTCAGGTCGAACCCGCCCTTCTTCGAACCCCAGTTATTGGCCGGATTCTGCCAATAGACGCCTGCCCAGCCCTGGCCCTGGGTCTTCTTCGCCGTGTAGATGAACTTGATGCTGGTCGTCCCGCCGTGCGGGTCTTCCATGCACTTGTCGTCCATCGTGATATCCCCGTAATCCCCCATCCAGCCCGAAGGGATGTAGTGGTTATCCGGCGACTTGCTGTCCGTATAGACACCAAAACTCTTCGTCGTCTGGGCCTCCGGCGCCGATGTCTGCGCGAATGCCACCGCGCAGCACAGGACCGCAGCCAAGACGATCACAACCCCTGCTGCTGCCTTTTTCATGCCGCACCTCCGTTAAGTTTGTCCCACGTTTTGCCTCTGATCTCGCGCGCCCCCTTCCCCCTCGGTCGCGCGTTCTGAGCTTTTCGACGTGTGACTGTTGTTTATTTCTTCCACATCTTCTCGTGAACGTAATAGCTCTCCCGCAGCTGGCGCAGGAACGGGCTCTGCGAGCCGTCACCCTGGCCGGCAACGCCCAGCCACTCCTCGTGCATGGCGCCATCCGGGAAAGGCCCCTTGAACAGATCTTTCTTATCGTGATACGCCGGCTCGTAGGCCTTCCACCATTCATCGAGCCATTCGAACAGGATGCCGCCGACCGCGTTGCCGCTGCCCCGGCCGAAAGCCCCGTTCTCGCTGATATCCAGCCAGCTATTCTTCAGGTAATCCGCCTGCGCCCTTTCCGCCTCTTCGCGGGTGAAGCCGTAGGCGAACGCCGGGCAGCCGTATTCCGTGATGAACGCCGGCTTGCCGGTCAGCTCCTTGACCGACTCCCAGAACGACCCGAAACCGAAATCCCCGCGGTAGACGTTGGCGCCGAAAAGATCCACGTCCGGCGAATGCTTGGCGTAGGCGTCCAGGAAAAGCGTGTCCCCGCTGGCGATCGCCACGGGATGCCCGGGGTCGAGCGATTTGATGAGCTTGGCCGCCTCGTTGACGAACTTAAAATAGCTCTCCGGTTTCTTGTCGGCGTTGCAGGCGACGCCGTAGACATTCTCGTTGCCCAGCAGCCACATCAGGAGGAACGGCTCATCCTTGAACTCCAGAACCATCTTCTTCACCGACTCGAGCATCGTCTCCCGGTGCTTGGGATTGTCGTAATCCGTACCCTCGAACCAGCTGGCGCCGGAACCGAGGGCATACTTACCCAAGAAATCCCCCAAGATCACCCGGATGCCGTAGCGTTTGTAGAGATCCCGCAGGATCTCTTTTTTTATGGGATACGGCTGATGGTAGACGCGGATCGTATTGACGCCCATCCGCTTCAACAGCTCGAAATCGCCGACGACCGGCTCATCGGGGTCCTGCTTGTCGTTCCAGTTGGCGTCGACGAACGAGTCGTACGGCCCGTCGCTGCGGCCGTTCTTGTCGTGATCGTAATCCATCCAGCCCTTCAGCGACCCGTCGTCCGGGCTCTGGCCGACCTTGGCGACCGCGTACGTGATGCCCTTGATGACATAGGGCTGTCCGTCCACGATCAGCTGCCAGTCGCCGTTATCGTACTGGGCAAAATAGATCTTGCCCTGGCCCAGCCGCTTCCTGATCTTCGACTGGGTGAGGCGTCGGTTCACGTATTTCTTGAGCCGGTCGACAAAGGTCTCGGGGATATGGTCCTTGACGATGCGGCCGGGGTCGACGATAAAAACGTCGTTATTAATGTTGTTGTCAAATCCGTTCTCGATGCGGATGGTGGCGCCCTGCAGCTCCATGTTGACCTGGGGATATTTGCGGCACAGGTACTTGATCTTGGCGACGGACGCCGGCCCCACATACCAGGGCGTGTGCCAATACGTCCAGCCGACGGTCCTGGGATAATGGACGACGAGAGAGTAATACGCCTTGATGGCGTGCTTGATCAGGCCGGATTTCTCCAGGATGAGCGCCGTATAGAAAAGACGCACGCCCGGCGGTTCCGGCGCCAGCGCCCACTTCAGGAATGCCGCCTGCAGGTCGGGCGATGAGACAAAATCCCAATGGCTCCCGCCCAGCCTCTTCTGCTTCTTGACCTCCTGGAACATCGGGTCCCAGCGCACGCTCGTCGTGTTCGGGTAGATCCCTTCGCCCACCGCTTCAGAGAGGCCCGCCTGGTCCTTGACCTCGTACATATAGTCCTTCGTGCCCCGCCCTTTGAAGACACCGTACTTCTCGTAGTCAACGATCTCTTCTTTGCCCGGATCATAGAGTTCGATGCGGGTGCGGGGGACATCCTTATATTTGTCTTCCTCGATGGCGGCCTCGATGGCGCTTAAGCCCTTCTCGAGCTTGTCTAAGGTCGCCTGGGATTTCTCGGCGATCTTCCAGAACCAGCCGCGCGGGTCCCACGCCTGGGCGAACCCGTAATCCGCGATGATCTTTTTAAAGAGGGCTTTGGCCTCATCGATCTTCTCTTCCTTGATGAGGGCCTCTCCCTTGATGAACAGGCAGGTCGCCACGTCATTGAGCACGTCGTAATTGCGCGTCTTCTCGGCGGCGGGGAAATCCTTCAAGGCGCGCTGCTGCGCCCGGGCCTCGTCGCCGAACTGCTCTTCGGCCTGTCGGGCGTTATCATAGACCTTCTGGAATTCTCCTTTGGAGAGGGCCTCCCAGGAAGACGCCACCATGTCGGTCAGGGCCTGATCGACGGGCGCCGCCGGCTCTTCAGCCGCAAGCGCCGCGGCAGGGGCCTCTTCGGTCGCGGGGGCTTCGTCAACCGAGGTTTCGGTAACAGGAGCTACCTCTTGGGCCGCAGATTCCTCAGCCGCCGGAGAAGACGCGCCAACTCCGGCAGGCGCCGAAGCCGGCTCCTGCCCGGCGACTTGCTTCAGGGCCTCTCCCGATACGACGATCGCCGGCTCTCCGGTATCGTCGGAGACATGGACCGCGACGACTTCAACGGAAGCTTGAGGGGCCTGTTCCTCGGCAGAAGCGACAGCCGACGCCGCAGAACTATCTTCAGCCCGCGCGCAACCGACCCATAAACATCCGATCGCCACCAGGACTCCGGCAGCCGTTTTTAAAACTCTTAAATTTTGAGATAGCATCATACCCTCTTTTTCCTGTTTTTTTTATCGCGCCTCAACCGACGACGGCGCCTGCCGTGATCCCTTTGATGATGAACCGCTGCATCGCCAGATAGATGATCAGGATGGGTAAAACGGTGATCGTCATCCCCGCCATGAGCAGCGGATACTGCGTGACATGCTCCCCTTGGAAGACCATCAACCCTCGCTGCAGGGGCATAAGGCTTTTGGAAGGCAAGATCAAGTTCGCCAAAATGTATTCGTTCCAGACGTTGAGCGCGTTGTAGATGGTGATGACCGCGATGGCGGGCTTGGCCAGCGGCAGAGCGACGTGGCGCCAGATCCCCATCCGGCTGCACCCGTCGATGCGCGCCGCGTCCTCCAGCTCCTTGGGCATCTTGTCAAAAAAGGTCTTCAGCATATAGATGCTCAGCGACAGCCCGACATTGATCATGCACAGGATATACGCCGAGCGCGGGAAGAGCTGCTCTTCGATGAACCGCACCGACCCGTAGACGAACGCGTCGGGCAGGACCCTGAGCAGGACGGGCGTCGCGGCCGCGAGGCCGTTCAATAAAAAGTTGCGCGCGTTGTTGACCAGCACATATAAAGGCACGAACGCGCCCGGCAGCGGGATCATCATCGCCCCGAGGAACATAAAAAAGAAAATGTTCTTGCCCGGAAAATTCATGCGCGAAAAGGCGTACGCCGCCCACGACGAGACCATGATGATGCCGAAGACCACGGTCACGGTGTAAAAGACGCTGTTAAGGAAGTAGACGCCGAACCCGCCCTCGGTCCACGCCACCAAGTAATTCTTCCATTGCATGGTCGAGGGGAACAGGCTCATGTCGGAAAAGACCGTGCTCTGGGTCTTGAGGCTCGAGCCCAGCATCCACAGCAGAGGGAAGATGCACGTCGCGGACACGATGATGAGAAAGGCGTGGACGAATGAATTCGTCGCCGCGGTCGTAATGACGTATTTATTTATTTTCATGCGCATTCTCCGTATCCTTGAAACATCGATGATCTTGCGTAGGGGCCAGGCATGCCTGGCCCCTACAGAGGCCATTGGCTTACGCCTGCTTCAGCTTGCGCGACAGGCCGATCTGCGCGAAAGAAACCAGCATAAGGATGAACCCAAAAGTGATGCCCTGCGCGCAGGCGTAGCCGAACATCGAAGACCCCTGCATGGACGCCAGGATCCGGGTCACCGGCACTTCGGTGTGGTACCCGGGGCCGCCGCCCGTCATCGACAAGATCAAGACAAAGACCTGCATCGTCCCTAAGATCGTCAGGATCGCGACGAGGACGAAGACCGGGATCATAAGCGGGATCGTCACGTTCTTAAAGGTCTGCCAGACATTCGCTCCGTCGACCCGGGCCGCCTCGTAGAGCTCCTTGGGGATGGTCTGCAACCCCGCCAAGAGGATCATGAACCCCCAGCCGAACCCTTTCCAGCAATGGATGATCGCCACGCACGTCAAGGCCGTCTTGGGGTCCGACAGCCAATTATGCACCAAGTCCTTGAACCCCATGCTCGCCAACGCGTAATTCAAAAGGCCGTAATCCCCGTCATAGATCCAGCGCCAGATGAGGCCCACGACGACCTCCGAGAGGACCGGCGGGATGAAAAAGATGACCCGGTACATGTTCTTGGCCTTGATCTGGCGGTCGCACGCCATGGCCAGCGAAAGAGCGAGGATGTTCTGGAAGGTCAGGGCGATGAGCGTGATGTAGCCGGCGTTGCGCATCGCCCCCCACCAGATCTTGTCCTGCATGATCTCCTTGAAATTCCCGAGCCCGATAAAATCCATGGTCGGCGCGATCCCGTCCCAGGCGTTATGGCTCAGCTGCAGGACCTTGAAGAACGGATAGATATAAAAGGTCGCGAAGATCGCCAGCGCCGGCAGGATGAAGACGAACATGCCGAAGGTGCGCTTGGCGAAGTTCGCGATCAAGACAAAGAGCAGGCTGACCGTCACGAGCCCGTAGACCGTGACCCAGATAAAACGGCTGTCGTGGAACTTCAGGAACGCCAATTCGAGAGCGACGAGCAGGAAAACGACCGCTCCCGCCTTCCACTTCGGCGCAGCATCGTGAAAAAAATTGTAGATCTTTTTGATCTTGTCGGCTAAAACCGCCATCATGTCCCTTTGCCCAGCGCTTATCTGCCCTTCGCCATCTCTTCGGCCTTTAGCTTCGCCAGCTCCTGCCCCAGCTGGACGGGCGTCTTCTCGCCGATGATGATGGACTGGATCCCCTTGTCAAAGCGCTCGATCACCTTCGGCAGCTCGTTGACCGGCCAGAAGTTCGGATGCGTCACGTAATTCATCCCGCGCGCGAAATCGCCGAGGATCGTGGAGATCTTAGAGGCCGCGAATTTATTCGAAGGCATATTGCGCGTCTTTTCCGCCAGGAACTCCTGCTGTTCTTTCTCGGTCAGCCACTTCAGGAACGCGATGGCCTCCCTCTTCGCCGGGGAGCGGTCATTGACGAGGAATGACGAACCGGCGCCGCCCCAGATATAAACGGCGTTCCCCGGATTGATCTTCGGCGGCAGCATCACCCCGTAGTCGAGGCCCGGGTTCATGCCGTTATACACATTGACGCACCACGAGCCGTTGAACGCGAAGGCGGCGCGCTCATTCGCGAACGACTGCTCGGCGTTCTTGTTGACCATAGTGACGATGCCCGACGCCAGCATCTTTTTCTCGGCCATCTCCTTGAACAAAGAAAAGACCTGGACCCAATCCTGGTCCGAATACAGGACTTCGCCGCGCAGCGTCGCAAAGACCTTCTCCGGCCCCATGATGTTAAAGGCAAGATTGGACGCGAGGCAGTCGATCATCCACACCTCGCCCCAGCCGCTCACCAATCCCTGGATCCCGGCGGCGTTGAGCTTCGCGCACGCATCCACGAACTCCGCCCATGTCTGCGGCGGCCGGTCCGGGTCAAGGCCCGCCTTCTTGAAGAGGTTCTTGTTGTAGACCATCTGGATGTTCATGACGTCGATCGGCACCCCGTAGATGCCGACCGCGACCCCGTAAGGGTTGTCCTTGACGAATTCATTGACCGCCAGGGCCTTGTCAAAGAGCTCGTTCTTCCACTGGGAATTGTCGAGCATCATCTCCGACGTCAGTTCGGCGATGTGGCCCGCCTTGATGAAAGCCGCGAAATCCCGTTTCTCGCCCAAAAGCCCGAAGATATCGGGCAGCGCCCGGGCCTGGGCCGCGGCGCGGACTTTCTGCGAATAGGCGTCGGACGGCGCGTAGAGCTCAAAGGACACCTTGACGCCGGTGAGCTCCTCGTATTTCTTAGCGAGCTCAACGAAAGCGTCTTCGCGGTCCGTCATCCAATGCCACACCACGATCTTCTTATTCTTTGGCGCAGGCGCAGAAGTCTCTTCTCCGCCGCCGCCGCATCCTGCCATTAAAAGGGCGCAAAAAGACAGCGCCACCAGACATCGGACCCCTGCCGCCATCGCTCTTCCGAAGCTCTTCATGCCCCCTCCCTTACATATATCTATTAGACGAACTTAGCGTGTTGCGGTTTACCCATCGAAGTTGAGACTAAAGGCCAGACCTCCAGTCTCAAGTTTGTTCGTAAAGTTGAGATTACCAGCCTGGCTTTTAGTCTCAACTTTGGGTGGCGCTACCCCAGGACGACTTTTACCTTATGCGTCTGGCCGTCGCCGATAGGCCGGACCAAGTTGCCGTCAATCCGCTCGCCGTCCAGATAAAGCTCTTTGACGCCTTTCTCCGCGCCCTTAGGGTTGTGGATCTCCACCTCATACACGTCGCCCCGGAAAGGCCGGCGTATGGAACAGGTCTTCCAATGTGACGGGATGCACGGGTCGATCCTGAGCCCCTCGTAATCGCGGCGCACGCCCAGGAGCCACTCCGTGGCAGCCATGAACGCCCACCCGGAGGTCCCGGTGATCCACGTGAACTGCCCCTCGCCGTAGCGGTACGGATTCTCCGGACCGACGAGATATTCGGCGTAGACATAGGGCTCTGATTTATATAGATCCATATCTTTTTGCTTGTTCGGCATGATCTTGACCATCGCCTCGTAGGCCTTGCTCCCTTTGCCCGCCATGCAATAGCCGACGATCATGAAATGCGCGGCGTGACAGAAGACCGCGGCGTTCTCTTTCGTGCCCTCGGAGAACATGCTGATGCGGCCCAGCTCCGGCCTGAACTTGCTGAAAGCGGGATAAAAGAGCGCCAGGCCGTGTTTGCCGTCGAGATATTTGTCGATCGACTTCAACATCTTCGCCAGCCGCTCGCCCTCGACCGTGCCGCCCAGGATCGCCCACGCCTGGGTGTTCAGGAAGATCTTGCCGCCTTCATAATCCTTCGTCCCGTACGCGATGCCGTCGTCCGTGAACCCGCGCTTGTACCATTCGCCGTCCCAGCAGATCTCGTTGACGCGCTCGGTCATGGTCTTGGCTTTATTCAAAAATTCCTTCGCCTTCTCTTTTTCGCCCATCAACTGGGACAGCTCGGCGAAATACTTCAACGACCGCACCAGCGCCTGCGCGAGCCAGACGCTCTCGCCCTTGTGTTTTTTGCCGGCCGCATCAATAGCGTCGTTCCAGTCCGCGTGGCCGATCTTAGGCAATCCGCGCTCGCCGACGTCGTTAAAGCAGTAATTGAGGTTCTTCTCCAAATGCTCAAAGAGCGTGCCTTCCCCATCCTGCATAGACCCGCCTCTATGATTGACGTCCACTTCCCAGCCGTTCAGCCACTTGTCCTTGAGATACGGAACGTATTCGGAGAGAATGCTCTTATCGCCCGCCTCCTGGATGTAGGCGCGCACCGTGGCGGTCAGCCAGACCTGGTGGTCCTTGTTGGGCCGATGGGTGGCGGGGCCGGCGGTATCCGACCAGCCGGGCGCGGAGGTGCCGTCCCGGCGGATCAACGAAGCGATATGCAGGATGCGCTTGCGGGTCAGTTCGGGATAGATGGCGCAGATGGCTTCCGAGTCCTGGCAGGAATCCCGGTAGCCGCGGCCGCCTGAGCCCTCGTGGTAGAACGACGGGGAGCGCGACCAGAGGTTGCAAATGTAGACCTGATACTTGACCCAGACGTTGACCATCTGGTCGAAATCATTGTCCGGGGTCTTGACCACGACATTGCCGGCGATGCGCTTAGCCCACAGGTCCTTGGTCTGCTGCAGGGCCTTCTTGGCGGCCGCCAGGTCACGGTACTTTTCGATCAATTTCTGGGCGTGCGCCTGCCCCTCGGTCTCGCCTAAGATGACGACAAATTCCTTTGTCTGTTTGGGCTCGAGCTTGACCACGTGCTTGAAGCAGCCGATCCCGTCCTCGCCTGAGCAAAGGGCCGAATTCTTAAAGGTGCCCTTCAATATCGCCTCAGGAGCCTCCTCCGTGTTGTAGCGGCCGAGAAACTCATTCTTGCGCGTCGCATATCCCTTGACATCGAGCGACGAGGCAAAAAATCCGAAGTTCTTGAACTCCTTGATGTTCATGCCCTGCCAGAATGCCGTCTTCCAGCCGAAGATCATCTGATGGTTCTCATCAAACCAGATCCTGTTGTACAAATTCATGATGTTGCGATAGCGCAGCTCCTCCTGGTAATCGCCGATGAGCCACTCCACATAAGGATACAGCTCGAGCTTACGCTCCTGATTGGATTCGTTGGTGAGGGTGACGAGCCAGATCTCGCAATCGTCGTCGACCGGAACGAAGTAGGTGACGTTGGATTTGATACGGTGGTTCTTGGAGGTGATGGAAGTGTAACCCAGCCCGTGGCGGCATTCAAAAAAGTCGGGCTTGACGCGCAGCGGCTGGTAGGTCAGCGACCACGTCTTGTTTGTCTTGCGTCTTGCGTCGCGCGTCGTGCGTTCTACGGCATAGATATATCGACCTGGCCTGTCAAAATTCTTGCAGTCTGGCGCCCAGCGCAGGATCCTGTCCGTGCGGCAATCGCGGTAAAAACTATAGCCGCCCGCGGTCTGCGAAATGATCGCGCAATACTTTTCGTTGGTCAGGTAATTGATCCAGGGAGTCGGAGTTACGGGATCTGTGATGATAAATTCCAAACCGTCTGCGGAAAAGTGGCCGTACTTCATCGAGGCGTCAGGCTCCTTATTTTGCGCAAGTTGTTGTTAGAGAAAGAAAAGATGTTTAGAAAGTCTAGCATAAGGCACCCTACCGGTCAAGCAAATTAATAACTTTTTGGAGCTGTGTTTAGGGGGTCAAAAGGCGGGAAAAAACGAGCGCCTGACACTCATTATTCTAACCCATAAACCGCTATTCCGTCCACTGAAATTTATAGTATCCGTTCAGCTTGTTCTTATCCTGCATCGCCTCGGTCTGGCAGGTCCAAAGGTAGCTTTTCAGGAAGCTCCTGTAGACCTCCTGAATTCTCGTAAATGTAACTCCTAAAATATAGTTATGCTCCTGCTCTAAACTCCTTGGCTCCCTTTGCCATATGACATCTGCCTCCAGACATACGGTCGTACTTTTCCGGATCGGAAGGTCGATCGCCACCTGAATGCGCTCGCCAACCTCGAATCTCTTGCTCACCTCAAGACATGCTCCGGTGGAACTCAGATCCCTTGTCTGGCACATCCCCTCGGTCCTCTTCAGCGGCTCCATATACCGCACAGCCACTTGCGCAGGCCACCGAGGGTCCGAACGCCGGTCTCCAGTCATAGATACCCCCTTTCGCGGGTTCTAGTACGTAAATTTTAACAGAACTTTAGCCTTTTGACCATATTCTTTATTAATGGACTCCGGCCAGGGCCAGTTGGGGTGTTTCATCGAAAAACCAGGGTTCTGAAACATCAGAAACAAGGTACACGGAACTAGACACAGGGTACGGCGTATTGAGTCCAGCGTATTGCGTCTCATCCGGGCCTGCCGTAGGGAACGGTTTCAAACCGTTCCCTACGGGAGATGACACTCCGTGCGTCTTTGCGTCCCCGAAACCTTGCCTACTTCGTGCCGCACGGGACTCCTTCATGCCTTCAACGATAATCCCAGACATTCTGTGCGCCACCCGCTCAAAATCCGGCTCGCCCTCGCCACAAGCCCTCATTTCGCTGAAGATCCTCGCTACCGAATTTCCCCCGAGAAAATTAACAAGGAAATTCCTAAGGTACGCGCTTTCCAAAAACTCTTGTACCAATCCCCGCTCTGCCGCGCCCATCTGAAGGAATAATAGTTTCTTCCCGTCTATGTTTTTGCCTACGATAAAAGGCATGATAAGGGTTTCAATAAATTTCTGCAGTGTCTGCCTCATCCTTCCCATCCTTTTCGCCTTCACCAAATCCCCTGAATCCGTAATCATCCCCAAGATATCAATGTTCTGGTCAAACTCATTGGTCCCCCTGACCGCTAATCTTGAAAGGAACATAGCTCTCAGATTCAATCCCAAATTCGTACTGAACGCGTTTAGATGCATCTCCTTAGCCTGTTCAAAAGACCCCCCAGGATAAATCTCTCTGATCATCTCCCCAAACTCGCGGATATCCTCCTTATCATTATTGAAGAATGCATACTTTAGGGGCTGCATCCTCCTTTTATCCCCGACCAAGACCCTTAATCCGATGACCGATTGAGGGATGGAAAGCTCCGGAACAGTCTCTCTGTCGAAAAGGACCTGGGCATCAACCGCTATCGTGGAAAGGCGGGCCCCTTTTGCAAGCAATAGGCGATCATTTTTAAGCTCGCGAACCGTGTTCCTGCCCGTCCCCAAACAAGACTTCCTGTTCAAATAAGGAACATCCAAGTGGATGCCTCCGACGAACAATCTTCGCTTGAGCTCTCCTTCGAGCTTTCCGCCACCGTCCATCGCTTCAAGCAAAGACCTAGCAAATATCTTGCGGCTCAAAGACCAACGCGCATTTTTTCTGGCATCCTTTCTGATCGCTCCAATCTGACCAGGCGTTAAATACCTCAAGGCATATTTCCGCAGATCCTTCAATGACCAAATGGAGGCATAAGGAAAAACGCCTATATTCTTAAACTCCAAGCCGCGGCATTCGATCTTCGTGATGATCTCGCGCTCCAGCAGGGACCGGATGACGGTTTCTTCTTTCTGCTTTCCTTCGCTTGATATGCTTTCTTCCAGGCCCAGGCTCTCCAGCTCAATTTCAGGCAAATATCGACGAGCGATCCTTTTTGCGTGGTTGAAATTGCGAATGGTTTCAAGGCCCTCCCCTTTTTTCAACGCAAACAAGTTAACGGCCGCAGGAATCGCAACAACCTTCTGGCTAAAAGGATGGACCAAGACAGGGATGTCGCCTTCAAAAGCCGGATCTATGCCCCATCTACTCAATGACTCCATGGAGATTATTTCATTTCGCAAATGAACGGACCCTGTCAGGGGGGCGATGGCTTCACCTGAATCGGTATTCAACATGGGGATCCCTTCGTTTAATGGCAAGGACCAACGCCGGCCTCTCAATTTAAATAATCTGACATAGAGCCGGAGCATCTTTTCACCTGCGCGGAAGAACCCACCAACGCCATCCTTGATGCCGC